>JAFGJZ010000011.1 GCA_016928815.1 Spirochaetota bacterium | reverse complement strand
TGGTTCATATGATGAAGGTAATTCCATTTTTTAGGTCCTTGAGAGTGATTTTTAACAATAATTTTTCAAAAAACAGGTGTGTCAACAATTTTATTTCAGTCCATTATCCTACTGCGTAAATAATGGAATTACGGCAGAATGTAAAATACGTGTAATAAATAATTTAAATAAAAATAATCTTGTAACATTTTTACGGTGAATATATTATTGCGAAAGCCGGAAAATTTATTTTCTGCAGTGCGGAATTTCGTAATTCTGAGTTTGTGGAGTTGACATGAATAAAATAACCATTCTTCCCGGAGACGCTATCGGTAAAAATTTCCTGCCCGCTGAGTTTCTGTCCGACGGACATGATGAATTTTATCTGCGGAATCAGCAGTGTGATCAAAAATCATGGAGAAATCTTACAGCTGATGAAAAAGATGCCTTGATACGGAATGGTAACCTGTGCAGTGACTGGAATTTAATGCTTGTAACCGGTGAATTTGATCCGGATCAGATACATAACAGCAGGTTTTACGGACTTGTAAGAATAGGAAGGATGCTGAACAGGGTGCTTCAGCACAATGATCTTTTCGTACCTTCAGGAATATCAAATTCGACACTGATATCATGTGATCTTGGCGATGATGTTGCTGTTCACAATGTTAGTTATCTGGCATATTACATAATCGGTTCTGAATGCATACTTTCAAATATTGATGAGATGCATTCCACAAATCATGCAAAATTCGGAAACGGAATAATTAAGGACGGCGAGTCGGAAAACGTCCGAATCTGGATTGATCTTATGAACGAAACAGGCTGCAGAAAAATTCTTCCGTTTGACGGAATGCTTACGGCGGATGCATATCTGTGGGCGAAGTACAGGGATGACCTTAAACTTCAAAGCAGGCTTAAGGAAATTACTCAGGCAAGATATGATTCCAGAAGAGGTTATTACGGCAGAGTAGGGAAACAGACTGTCATAAAAAATTCCAGGATACTCAAGGATGTCCTGATCGGGGAACATGCATATATTAAGGGTGCGAATAAACTGAAAAATCTGACAATAAATTCCTCCGCAGAGGAATCTACCCAGATAGGAGAGGGTGTAGAACTTGTAAACGGCATCATCGGTTTCGGATGCCATGTCTTTTACGGCTGCAAAGCTGTGCGTTTCATTCTTGGCAACAACGCCAATCTAAAATATGGTGCCCGTCTGATAAATTCCTACCTTGGTGACAACTCAACCGTATCATGCTGTGAAATACTGAACAATCTCATATTTCCCGCACACGAACAGCATCATAATAATTCATTTCTGATTGCTTCGGTGGTCATGGGTCAGAGTAATCTTGCTGCGGGTGCTACAATCGGATCAAATCATAACAGCAGGGCAAATGATAATGAGGTTCAGGCAGGCAGGGGATTCTGGCCGGGTTTATGCACAAGTATCAAACATTCAAGCTGTTTTGCCTCTTTCGTACTTCTTGCAAAAGGAGATTATCCGGCTGAACTGAATATACCTCTGCCGTTTTCACTTGTAAACAACAATGAAACTGATAACTGTCTTGAAATCATGCCGGCCTACTGGTGGATGTATAACATGTATGCACTTGCAAGAAATACCGGCAAGTACCAGCAGCGTGACAAACGCATTCATAGGAAGCAGCATATTGAATTTGACTTCCTCGCGCCTGACAGCATAGAAGAGGCTTTCAATGCGATGAGACTGCTTGAAATCTGGACGGCGGCGTCTTTTAATGAACAGCATGTGATGACGGATTCCGGAAAGACTGAGCATGAACTCATGCAGCAGGGCAGGGAATTGCTGGGTGCGGACGGTTCATATCCGGCCGGACTGACCGTATATGCCGGTGGTCTTGAAAAATCAAAGCGTAAAATAAAAATCCTGAAAGCGAAGGAAGCCTATTCGGCCTACCGTGAAATGATAAAATACTATGCGGTCAGAAATGTCGCCGATTTTCTGTCTGAACATCCGGAAGAAAATATAATGTCACTGAATCCGCCGGCAGTCCGCAATAAAGTCTGGATTAACCTGGGCGGTCAGCTTGTACCTGAAGAATCCGCGGATGCGCTCCGTAATGACATAAATTCCGGAATGCTCGGTTCGTGGGATGATATTCACGGCAGATATGACAGACTCTGGGAAAAATATCCTTATGAAAAAATGATTCATGCGTACGCCTCTCTGAAAGAAATATGCGGTACGGAATTAACTCAGGATGTCTGGCATAATCTGCTTAAGGAATCAATTATAATTCAGAACAGAATATATGAACGTGTTTTTGAATCAAGACGGAAGGATTTTGATAATCCATTCCGCAAATCCACATTCCGTAATGAAGCTGAGATGAAGGCTGCTGTAGGTACGGTGGAAGAAAATGAATTTCTTATTCAGGCAAAAAAGGAAACTGAAAATTATGCCGTAAAAATAAAAGGAATGCTTAAGGGCTGCTGAATGAAAAAGTCCGGTAATCTCATGGTTCTTCTCTTCTTTGTCAGTTTTTCACAAACTGCAATTTTCGGATGTTTTAATCCGATTTTCAGCATGTATCTGAAAGACTATCTCAATTTTTCAGGACGGGAAACCGGTCTGGTGATGGGGATATCCGTACTTGCTTCCATTATATCAACACTGCTGATTGCAGGTATTACTGCACGGACGGGTGTTGGTAACCGCAGAATGCTTATCATTCTCCACTCAATGGCGGCGGTAACAGCACTGGTTTTCAGTTCCCAGAATACATTTGTTCCGGTTTTGATTGTTTACTTCATGTACAATTTCGCAATAGGTCCTACCATAGGACTGATTAACGGTCTCATTTTTTCCTCTCTCGGCGACAAACGGAAAAGTTACGGTCGGGTCAGGCTCGGCGGTACTGCCGGTTGGATTACGAGCGGATGGTTTTTCGGTTTTTTTTACATGCGGCTCATGCATGCCGGAAATACGGACTATCTGTCGCATGCGTATTATTTTGCGGCATTTTTCTCGGTGCTGGTCATTATTCTTGTCGGACTGGTTCCGAAACCCGAGTCGGAGATCATTACGCGGCGGGAATTATCGGATAAACCCGGGAAGCTGTCGCTGTCATGGCTTGCTGATGCAAAGGTGCGCAGCGTACTGATAGTATTTCTGCTGGCCGGCATGATTGATGTGTTTTATTATTTCGGAGCAGGACCGTATCTTAAGCACCGGGGATATGCAGAAGCCGACATTAGCCCGCTTCTGGCATTAGGACAGGTTACAGAAATAATAGCTCTTTTTTTTCTTGAGAGGATAATAAAAAAAATCGGATATAAACGGACTATTCTGGCAGGTCTTTTAATGCAGGTAATGCGCTATGTACTGTTTTCCGTCGGTCTTCCTTTCCATGCACTTCCTTTAATAGTTCTTTTTCACGGTCCTGTTATTGCTTTTCTATACATGACTTCTACAATGATGATTGATGCGCTGGTGGATGATAAAATAAGAAATTCAGTACATCAGATAATTTCAATGCTTTGGATCGGGCTTGCAAGTTTTACGGGGAATATTATTGCAGGATTTTCAATGGATCTTTTTACGGCTGACGGTAAAGACGTTAACTACACGTTTTTCTGGATAATACCTGCTGGTGTTACAGGAGCCGTTATTTTTCTGATGCTGATTCTTGTGAAGCGCGAAAAGGTTCTTTCCAGTATTGCCTGTGCATCCTCAGTAGATGCTGATTTAGGTTTAACCATCCGTGAAAAATACTGAGCAGATGAAAATGTCATTGCCGAGTATAAGTACTTCTTACATATTAAATCATAATTTTAAAATGAAATTTTGACAATTCGGACATATTAAATCTTTGCTTTAAAAAGAAATTTTAAAACTGACTTGACGCTGCAGGTATCTGTACTGATAGAATTTCTCTGGAATGTTCAGTGCATGTTTTTATTCTGATAATTATTCCATATTCAGTTGAAGGAGTATTTTGTGAAAAAGCCGAAGTATTTAATGATTCTTCTTTTTTTTGTAAGCTTTGCCCAGACGGGACTTATTGGATGTTTTCTTCCCGTCTTCAGCGTTTATCTGAAGGACTATCTGAAATTTTCAGGCAGTCAGACCGGAATGATTCTGGGTATTTCTGTAATCGCTTCTATTTTTGCAACGCTTATTATTACGGGAATTACAGGCAAGACAAAACTGGATAACAGAAACATGATTATAATTCTTCATTCAATGGCAGCACTTTTTGCGGTTATATTCACTTTTCAGCACAGTTTTATACTTGTTCTTGCAATAAATCTTTTATATACATTTTCACTGGGTCCTACGAACGGTCTTATAAACGGTTTTATTTTCGCTTCACTCGGTGATCAGCGGAAGCGGTTCGGTCTTATACGTCTCGGAGGAACCATCGGATGGATTGCCAGCGGCTGGGGATTCGGTTTTGTTTACCTGCGTCTGCTTCATAATAATGATGTTAATTATCTCTCTCATTCTTTTTATTTTGCCGCTTTTTTTTCACTTCTTGTTATCATTCTTGTGTTCTTCATTCCTTCACCGGAAGCGGATGCGAGATCTGCTGAAAATGTTAACATTAAAAGCGGGAAATTGTCTCTTGCCTGGCTGCATGATTCAAGAATACGTAATATTCTGATTGTTTTTCTCCTGGCCGGTCTGGTTGATGTTTTTTATTATTTCGGAGTCGGTCCGTATCTAAAATCCCGGGGCTATCTGGAATCTGATATCAGTCCGCTCATGACACTAGGGCAGATTACTGAAATTTGCGCACTTTTTTTTCTTGAGAAAATTGTTAAAAAAATCGGATATAAAAATACAGTTCTGCTCGGGCTTGCCGCGCAGATGCTCAGATATTTTCTTTTTGCTGCAGGAGTTCCGCTTTTGGGACTGCCGTTTATTATTCTGCTGCACGGATTTGTAGTCGCATTTCTGTATACCACAGTCACCATGATGATTGATTCAATGATCGGCGATGAGGTCAGAAGCAGTGTTCATCAGATTATTGCAATGTTGTGGACGGGGGTCGCCAGTTCTCTGGGGAATTTACTGGCGGGATTTTCAATGGATTTCAGTACTTCAGGCGGTAAAACTGTACAGTACGGTTATTTCTGGCTTGTGCCTGCAGTTGGTACTGCGGCTGCATTAATACTGATGATGTTCTCTGTCAGACCTGACAGCCGGTTATCTTCTGTAAAAGAAATTTCAGACAGAGGTTGATACTGATAAGGATTTTTATGACTGAGTCTGAGTGAAAGTTTAATAAATATTTTTTTAAAGGTGATAATATGGATTTTTTCGGAAATATGAGATATGGAAGGGCATCAGGTATTTGGGCGGTACTGATTTTTATTGTTTTTGCCGTTTATAATTTTTATTCAATAATAAATAATCAGACTTACAGCCCGAAACTGGTTGTAACAGGAATTATAATGCTGTTTCTGGGAATTTCTCTGATTCTTTTTCCCGGAGGAAATTTTACGAGAAATGACTATAAAGGTCAGAGAATCGGAATTAAATTCATCTGGACTCAGGCTCCTGTAATGCACAGAGCGATATGGTGTACTGCCGTAATATGCGGAGTTATTTCAGGAATGCAGATGAACCGTTTTCTCGGGCAGTGAAATCTGAAATATTTGATTTTTCTTTTTGTTTTATTTGAAATGCCGTTCATTTGTGATAATCTTTAGTCATGGGGCATGATAAACCCTGATTAAAATTATAACTGGAGATTAACATGGCAAAAGTTACTTTAAAAGGAAATACAGTAAATACATCGGGTAATCTTCCTGAAAAGGGTTCAGCTGCACCTGATTTTTTACTTACAAAAACGGATCTTTCGGATGTATCTCTTGCGGATTTTAAAGGAAAAAAAATAATTCTTAATATTTTTCCCAGTGTTGATACAGGTACATGCGCAATGTCTGTAAGGACATTTAATAAAAGGGCATCTGAACTGAAAAACACGGTTGTTTTATGCGTATCTCATGACCTGCCTTTTGCGCATGCACGTTTCTGCGGTGCTGAAGGAATAGACAAAGTAATATCTCTTTCCGTGATGAGAAACAGGGATTTCGGTGAAAAATACGGTGTGACGATTATTGACGGTGCACTGAAAGGACTTCTTGCCCGTTCGGTTGTCATTATAGATGAAAATTCGAAAGTAACATACACACAGCTTGTACCTGAAATTTCACAGGAACCTGATTATGATGATGTGATCCGGAATTTATAATTGCATGAGTCTTATGAGGCTGTAATAAAATAAACTTACGGTCATGACTGTAAATGTCCGTAAGTTTTCAACAGACGGAATCTGAAATATATTTTATGCAGGGTTTTTTAAATGTTATCAGGATTATACAGGTAGACGTAATTCTCAATTGTGCGTATTATTAACGGCATAGGAGAGGTGCCGTTATTTAAAGAAGAATGCGTTTCATACCGAATGAGATTTATTTTAGTAGGGGTTTTTATAGTAAGGAAATAATAGTTGTTTTTTATCCTGTCTCCTCCGGTATCAGATTTTACGCTCCATATTCCTGCTTTGTTCAGACTGTCAATCAGTGCAATGTAGTCATCGGTTTCAAAATCTTTTTCAAAATCCCGTCCGCTGTAATTTTCAGATTTGATGGTTATTTTTTCCCCTTTTCTGAAAATTTTCACACTTCTTTCGCAATGAAAAACCGGGGCTTCAAAGTATTCAAGTGAAAGATGAAAATCATATTCAGCCGTCGTGACTGACATGAGTAAAGTAAAAAAAATTTTAATCAGCAGCATCATACCCTCCGAGATAGAATAAAAGGGCGGAACATATCACCTGATGATTAATTTCATTATTCTGAATCATTCCCCGGATGCGGCTTTTATCAATCAGAAAAAATTCAATATCTTCGGATTCGTCAAGATTCTGGGTTCTGACTTTTCTGCACCCTGACGCATGATAGAAATAAACGTAATTATTCATGATCGCGGGATTTACCGCAAGTTTTTTCATGAAACTGATCTTTTCAGCCTCATATCCGGTTTCTTCAAGGAGTTCACGGGCGGCCGCTGTCTCGGGGGATTCACCCGGTTCGATAAGACCTGCAGGTATTTCAAGCGTAATTTCATCAGTGCCTAGACGGTGCTGGCGGATAAAAAGAACCCTGCCGTCATCAGTTTCAGCAATTACATTTACCCAGTCGGATGTTTCAATTACACTGAATGTATGGGTTTTTTTCATTCCGGGATGGTAACATTCATAATCGTATATGGAAAAAATTTTTTTCCCGAGTATTTCAGTTCTGTTTTTTTTCTGCCATTTTTCCATTAGCGTCCTCCTGATTAATTATTTACTATCATGCATATTCTACAAGAATAATTTATAAATCCTGCCGGTTATTTAAATAATGCATATAGCGGAAAACTCCATGGAAACAGGGGATTTTCTCCATGTCTATTAATACTTTTTATTAGTTACACCTAATGTTTAATGCCAGAATGGGGCATATGTATTTATTAATACTAATTCATATTGAGCGGCAATTGACTGTATGCCGAATCGGATGTATGTTATGATTGCGTTTATATAATATCAGGCAAATACGGAGTATAATGGGAAACAGATATAAAATAATGGTTGTTGATGATATTTACGAAAATCTTCAATTACTTACTGACATACTGGATTCAAGTATTTATGAGGTGGCTGCTTTTTCAAATCCGGTAACGGCTGCAAGTGAGGCAGCTGATTTAATGCCTGATCTCATACTGCTTGATATAAATATGCCGCAAATGGACGGTTATGACCTGTGCAGGCTGATTAAAAAAGACGAGATAACGAGACAGATTCCTGTTGTATTTATCAGTGCGCTTTCAGAGGCTTTCGATAAGGTCAGGGCGTTTAATGCTGGAGGACTGGATTATATTACAAAACCGTTTCATATTGATGAATTGAATGCAAGAATACAGACTCATATTCAAATTAGAAAACTGCAGGCAAAACTTGAAATATCAAATATTGATCTTAAAAAGACGATTGATGAACAGCTTGAAGAAATTGCGGCAGCCCAGATTTCCACTATCATTGCAATTGTGAAACTTGCAGAAGCGCGTGATGATGAAACCGGACAGCATATAGAAAGAACAAGAACTTTCTGCAGACTGCTTGCGGAACAGCTTGGTAAAAGCGGCAAGTATTCTAAAATTATTGATGATACCTTTGTCAGTACCATTTATGTTTCAAGTCCGCTGCATGATGTCGGAAAAATTGCCATATCGGACATGATTCTCCGGAAGGCCGGGAAACTGACTTATGATGAGTTTGAAATTATGAAACAACACACAATATACGGGATGGAGACATTGAGCAAAGTTCATGATGAATATCCCCAGAATTCATTTATAAATATGGGGATAAAAATTGCATGGTATCATCATGAAAGATGGGACGGTAAAGGATATCCGACAGGGCTGGCCGGGTATGAAATTCCGATTGAAGCCAGAATTATGGCTGTTGCGGATGTTTATGACGCTCTGCGCTCCAGGCGCTCATATAAGGAGGCTTTCAGCCATGAGGTCAGCAGAGATATAATATTTGAAGAAAGCGGAAAACGCTTTGATCCGGATATAGTTGAAGCTTTTTCAGAACTTGATTTTGAAAAAAATTACAGTCTGATCAGTTCTGTACGGTAGGTTCAGTTTTAATCGCGTATCATGATAACATGCGGCTGTAAACGGCTGCAGTTATTTTGAAAATATATTTTAGGAGGAGCTATGAATTATATCATGGTTATTGATGATTCACCTACAATTAGAACAAGCGTGGCATTCACAGTAAAGGATCTCGGTTGTGAGATAAAGCAGGCTGAGAATGGAGCGGATGCACTTGAAAAAATCAGTGCCATTCGAAGTGAAGGAAATGATGTATCACTTTGTATTGTGGATGTAAATATGCCGGTTATGGATGGAATATCCTTCGTTAAAGAATTCAAAAAAAATGATAAATTTACTCCTGTTCTGATGCTGACGACTGAATCTGAAGAAGATAAAATTAAAGAAGGAAAAACAGCAGGCGCTGCCGGATGGATGATTAAACCGTTTAAACCGGATAATCTGAAAAGTGTTGTTGAAAAACTGATGGTTTAAAATGATTAAGTACAGAGACAAAAACAGCGGCAGGAATGCATATCTGCTTTATCCGGGTGAGTATTTTGCGACAAAAGAGGACTGTTTCATAATATCAGTAACAGGCGTCTGCATGCTGGTATGTCTTTATGAAACAAAATTGAAATTCGGAGGAATGTGTTTTGTTATCGTACCGGGAACATTCGGTACTGAGAATATAATAACATCAGTACTTGCAGGTTACGGTATTACACAGATTGAACTTCTTCTTGCGGAGATAGTCAAAGCAGGAGGTGACAGGAAAAACCTGACGGCAAAAATTTTCGGAGCTGCCTATTCGAATAACGGAAGATCAGCAGACGAATTAAGTGAAAGTCAGATCAGATTCATTAAAGAATATTTTACGTCAGAGCGGATTCCGGTTCTTTCATCCGATCTCGGGGGGTCGCACCGGAGAAAAATTTATTTTTCTCCAGCAACCGGCCGTGTTTATAAAAAAATTCTTAGAAATAATAATGAATCATCGGAGTTTCTGAAAATGGAAAAGGAATTTATTGATGATGTTTTCATGAATACAGGTTCGGGGAATTTTACACTTTTTGAAAGGGATACGGTAAATGATTTTTAATACGGTTTTAAATAAAAATGATTTTATGTTCTTTCAGGAGGTTATTACCCGTGAGAGCGGTATACAGATTCCTGAGACAAAGTTTTCTCTTGTACAGGCAAGACTGATGCGCAGAATGAGAAGTCTTAATATTGCTACGTATACAGATTACAGAAATTTTCTTGATGAAAACTATTACGATGAAATTGAAAATTTTGTAAACTGCATCACTACAAATAAGACGGAATTTTTCAGGGAAAAGCATCATTTTGAATTTATGACGGAATCACTTTTTGAAGATTACCGAAAACAGAAAAAGAAAAAAATACGTATATGGAGTGCCGGATGCTCGACAGGTGAAGAGCCGTATTCCATTGCAATAACCTGTAATTCTTTTTTTGAAAAAAATGAAATCAATGACCTGAAAATTCTTGCAACTGATATTGATACAGATGTGCTTCAAAAAGCCGAGAAAGGTACATATCCTTTTGAAAGTATTTCTTTTCTGGAGGATAAGATTGTAAATAAATTTTTCAGCAGAAACGAGCCTGATTCCGACTACTTTACAGTAGCTGAATATCTGAAAGCAAACATCAGATTCAGAAAACTAAATCTGCTGAATGACAGATTTCCTATGAAAGGTCCTTTTGACATAATTTTCTGCAGAAACGTAATTATTTATTTTGATAAAGCATCACAGAAAAAACTATTTACCAACATATATAATCTGATGCATGAAAACAGTTATTTATTCATTGGACATTCCGAATCTTTAAATGATATGTCCAATATGTTCAAACTTGTAGGTAGATCAATATACAGGAAGGTAATATAATGATTTCAATTACCAGAAACTCGGCGGATAAACCTGTTAAAATAATTTATGCAGGTGAAGTTTTTGCATCTGATGAGGATGTCTATGTTGAAACTCTTCTGGGTTCATGTATTGCGGTTGTTCTCCATGATTCGACAGCAGGACTTTCCGGAATGAATCATTTCATGTTTCCCGGAGGTGCAACAGATAAAAATCCCCGTCATGAAACCGCAAGATACGGTTCTGATGCGATACTGGAACTGATAGCGGAGATGATAAGGAAAGGTGCGGACCGGAATAATCTGATTGCAAAGATTTTCGGAGGAGGTCATGTACTCAAGGAAAAAAATACTCCGGTAATGATACCTGAGAACAATATCAGACTGGCAAACGCGATTCTTGAAATGGAAGATATACCTGTGGTCGAAAGAAACGTCGGGAGGAATTATTCCAGGAAAATACAGATGAACGTAAAAACAGGTGAGGTTAAATGTATTATGTCGGAATATTCAAAGAACGATGATTAAAAATTTTAATAAGGTGAATTTGTGATGAAAGAAAAGACTGTTCTTATAATCGATGATTCAGCTCTAATGAGGAAGATGCTCAGTATTGCACTTGACAATACGCCCGGAATTAAGGTGGTAGCGACTGCAATGGATCCTTATATTGCAGCAAATAAAATCAACAGATTTAAGCCTGACATCATTACTCTTGATATTCAGATGCCCAGAATGGACGGTCTGACTTTTCTTTCAAAATTGATGGTAGCCAACCCTGTTCCTGTAATTATGGTTAGTGCGTTTACTGATAAAGGAGCAAATGAAACCATGAAAGCTTTGCAGATGGGTGCAGTAGATTTCATACTTAAGCCTAATTATGAAGATTCTTCAAAATGGGAAAATTTTATTGAAGAACTGATTGAGAAAATAAAATCAATTGATAGTGATAAGATTCAGAAGAAACTTATTAATAAACCCGTATTACCTGCAAATCCGATGGTTGTGGAGAAGAAATATTCTGCAGATGTTATAATTCCAAAAAAGAAAATCTTGAAATATAATATTAAAACTGATAAAATAATCGTAATCGGTGCGTCTACCGGGGGAACAGAAGTAATTGACAGGGTTTTAAGCGAACTGCCGGAAGAGATTCCGGGAATAGTGATTGCGCAGCATATGCCTGAAAAATTTACAGAGGCATTCGCCAACAGGGTTAATACTCATTCAAGACTTTATGTAAAAGAGGCTGAAGATTCTGAAAGAATATACAGCGGGATGGCTGTTGTCGCACCGGGCGGACGGCATATGATTCTTAAACATGATAAAGACGGTTATTTCGTGGTTTTAAATGACGGACCGCCGGTTAACAGGCATCGTCCGTCAGTAGATGTGCTTTTCAGATCCGCGGCACAGTGTGCCGGCAAAAACGCCATTGGAGTTATTCTGACAGGCATGGGAAATGACGGGGCTGAAGGTCTGCTTGAAATGCGTGATGAGGGAGCAGTTACTGCGGCACAGGATGAGGAATCATGTGTTGTTTTCGGGATGCCCAATGAGGCCATCAAAAGAAATGCCGCATGCGAGGTTCTTAATATTGAAGAAATTATTGAATTTATTAAAGACTATAGCTATACACGGGTCTGAACGGAGAGAGCAATGAAAAAAATACTTATAGTTGAAGATGATCCAATCAGCTCAATGTCCATTAAGGTTGAACTTGAAAATGCCGGATATATGATTTGTGATATTGCGAATTCCGGTGAAAAAACAATTGAGTCTGTTAAAAAAAATCTTCCTGATCTCATATTGATGGATATTTCCCTGAGCGGTGAAATGGACGGCATAAAAACCGCGCAGATTCTGAACAAGGATTATGAAATCCCGGTAATATATTTGACCGGAAACAGCGACATCAGTTTATTTGACAGAGCCAAACTGACGACCCCATACGGTTATATCGTCAAACCGGTAAAGACAAGTGAACTGCTTAAAAATATCAGCATGTGTCTCATTAATCATGATCTGAAAAATAAATTAAGGGAGAGTGAGAAAAATTTCAGGAATCTGACTGAAAACAGCAGTGACATCATATTTAAAACCATTGATAATGAAGTCATATACTGTTCACCTTCAACTGAAAAACTTCTGGGCTACAAACCTGAGGAAATAATCGGACTTGGTGTGGAAAAAATTGCAGGTCTGATGTCTATTGAATTACTCGGTAATATTAATTCAGGAGTTGAAATTTTTGAGGTTAAGCTTTTAAATAAATCCGGTGAGATCCGCTATTTTGAAATTAATCTTTCAAAAAATGTAAACTCAGCGGATAACGGATTGAATGAGCAGCAGGGTTCTGCACGGGATGTTACTAAAAAAATAATTTTGCAGAATCAGAAAAATTTCATGAATGAAATTCTGCAGCTTTTGAATTCTTCCGGAACAAAGCATGAAACTATCATTGATGTTGTTGAGAAAATCAGCAAATTTCTGTCAATTGACGATATCATTCTCAGAATAAAGGACGGAGAATTTTTCCCGGTTTATTCTGCTGAAGGTTATTCATATTCGACTGCCAGTCAGGAAGATCTCTGCAGGCTTAAAATCAGCAGGGAAAGTATAGCCGGTAAGGTTGCTTCTGGAAATATTGATTCCGGAAACAGGAACTTTACTTCTGCGGGAAGTTTTTTCAGTCCGGATTTTCAGAAATACAGAAAAGATTCAGAGCAGGATAATTTATTTGAAAATGACATAAAGACGGGATGCTTTAATAGTTTTAAATCTGTTGAATCTCTGGCTTACATTCCGCTGAAGACTGAAAATAAAATCATCGGATTTCTTGAACTCAGAGACCCCCGGAAAAATAAATTTGATACGGACATCATAAATTTTATAGAAGGGATAGCCGGAAGTATCGCCAGTGCTGTTGTCCGGAAACAGATTAGTGAGAAACTTGAAAAATCCCTTGTCGAGAAAGAACTTCTTCTTGAAAAGGAACGCATACTTATTGAGAAAGAACGTCTTTTACAGAACAGAATAATTGAATCAATTCAGGATGAACGGAGAAAAATCGGTCAGGACCTTCATGACGGGCTGGGTCAGAATCTTACTGCAATAGCTTTCCTCAGTCAGGCAATGTATAAAAAACTCAGCACCGACAGTTATCTGGATCCGAAATATATTGAAAAAATAAACAGCATTATTCAGAAGTCGATTATTCAGACAAAAATGCTCTCACGGCTGCTGTATCCCATTGAACTTGAAGAATATAATTTTATTGATGCGATTGTAAACATGGCATCAAATGTATCCAAACTTTTCGAAGTAAACTGTAAAGTGATTTATCATGATAAAATCCCTGATCTGCCACAGGACATAAATACAAACCTTTATTATATTACTTCAGAAGCGGTTACAAACGCTATTAAACACGGAAATTCCAAGAATATTGACATTATAATTGATACGATTGATAATGTTCTTAATATTACGGTATCTGATGACGGAACAGGTGTTAATGTTAATGCCGAGACAGCAAACGGATTCGGAATTAAATCAATGAAATACAGGGCACAGGCGATTAATGCAAAATTTTGTGCTGAAAATAATGCTGAGAAAGGATTTTCAATTGCTCTTAAAATGGAAATTTAGTGATTATTGTTGCAGCTTTTCGTTTATCTGATTAAATTTTTCAGGATGGATATTGTTATGGATCAGGAAGCCTTTAAAGGTGAGATTAAAAAAAAGAAAGTTCTGCTTATTGATGATCATCCGGTTGTAAGAAACGGAATTAAACAGATTATTGATCTTGAGGAAAATTATTTTGTAAGCGGAGAGGCGTCTAATGCTGATGAGGCTATTGCAGAGATAAATAAAAATCAGCCTGATATTGCGATAATTGATATTACGCTTGGGAGTAATGCAAGCGGTATTGATCTTGTAAAAAAAATTAAAGAGAGATTTCCCAAAATCATTTCACTTATTCTTTCCATGCATGATGAAGGTATTTTCGCAGAACGTGCGATCAGGGCCGGAGCAAAAGGATATCTCATGAAGGAGGTTGCTCCTGTAAATATAATTGCCGCTCTTGATAAAATATCATCGGGAAACCTTTATCTGAGCAAGGAAATGTTTGAGAAAATCGTTGATAAGATGGTTCATGGAGTCGAAGAAAAAACCAATACTTCAGTTGATGTACTGAGCGACAGGGAGCTTGAAGTTTTCCAGCATATTGGGAACGGATACAGCTCAAAGGAAATATCAAAAAAACTCAATTTAAGTATTTATACTGTAGAAAGCCATAAAAGAAACATCCGTGAAAAACTGAAACTTCATGATGCATCCGAACTTCTGCGTTATGCCATTCAATGGGTGTTCGCAAGCAAAAAAGTTTTTTTCTGATGATGGAGTTTTCATGAAGAGCAGGAAAAAAATTCTTCTTGTCGAAGATGAAGCAATTCTGGCTTTAACGGAAAAAATAGCGCTGGAAAAATATGGATATGAAGTTATAATTGCAAATTCCGGCGAAAAAGCCGTTCAGATAACTCATGATACATCCGGTATTAACCTTATTCTTATGGATATAGATCTTGGGGAGGGAATGGACGGAACTGAAGCAGCGGCAATAATTCTTAAAGATTGCGATATTCCGGTTGTTTTTTACTCGAGTCATACAGAACCGGAAATTGTTGAAAAAACAGAAAAAATAACTTCATACGGTTATGTAGTAAAAAATTCGAGTATTACAGTGCTTGATGCTTCAATTAAAATGGCCTTTAAGTTATTTGAAGCACGGGATCTTGAGAATAAAAAACATGAGTTACTTCAGGAAAGTGAAGAAAAATACCGTCTGCTGCATGAAACTTCCGGTGCAGGTATCGGATATTATAATCTGGATGGTACTGTAATTTCATTCAACAATGTTGCTTCAAAATATATGAATAGAACTCCTGAAGATTTAATCGGGAAATCGATATATGATATTTTTCCGGAACAGGAAGCGGCATTGTATCATAATCGAATTAAAAATGCAGCATTGTCCTCTGAACCTGTTGTCTACAATGATGAAATTTCGCTGCCTTCCGGTAAAATGTATTTTATAAGTACTTTTACAAAAATTATCGACTGTCATAACAATATTTCAGGGATCCAGATTATTTCACAGGATATTACTGAACAAAAAAAAGCTGAAGAGGCTCTTCGCACAAGCGAAACATGTTTCCGTATGTTATTCCAGAATATGAATAATGCAGTTGCTGTTTATAATGCCATTGAAGATGGATCGGATTTTGTGTTTTTAAATTTCAACAGGGCTGCTGAAACACTGGAAAAAATATCAAAAGAAGATCTTATCGGGAAGAAAGTTACTGAGATTTTTCCTGGAATTATAAAAATGGGTCTTTTAGATGTGTTTAAGCGGGTTTGGAAAACCGGTGTTTCTGAATATTATCCAATGGTTCAATATAAAGATAATAGAATAAAAGGGTGGAGAAATAACTTTGTATACAAACTACCTTCGGGAGAAATTGTTTCTATTTATGATGACGTTACCGAGCAGAAGATTGCAGAAGAAAAATTAAAAGATAATTTTTCACTTTTGCGTATTGCCGGCGAAAAGGCAAAACTGGGCGGATGGAGCATAATTTTGGAAGAAGACAAGGTTATCTGGTCCGATGAAGTAGCAGCTATTCATGAAATGCCTGCCGGGTATTCTCCTTCGTTACAGGATGGCTTCAATTTTTATCCGCCCGAATGGCATGGAAAAATCACAGAACTTTTCACTAATTGTGCTAAGAATGGAATTTCCTACGATGAGGAACTGGAGATACTAACTTCCAGTAAAAAACGGGTCTGGGTGAGAGCTATCGGAGAGGCAGTTAGAAATAATCAGGGAGAGATATTTAAAGTACAGGGAGCCTTTCAGGATATTACAGAACGCAGATCAGCTGAAGAAAAGATTAAAATAAAAAGTGAAGAGCTGGAAGCTGCCAATGCGGAGTTGACTGCTGCCATGGAAGAGATGGAAGCTGCTAATGAAGAAATTATAGCATCTAACCAGGAACTTCTGGAAAAAGAAAAAGCACTTATTGAAAGTGAGGAGAAATTCAGACTTTTATATATGAACATGGATCAGGGCATGGCTTATTATGAGGCTGTAACGGACAATAATGAAAATCCGGTTGAATATAAATTTCTTGATATAAACGACAGTTACACAAGACTGTTCAATGTCACACGTGAAAAGGCAGTTGGAAAACGAATAAGGGAAGTTATACCTGATTTGGAAAAATACTGGGCTGGTATATTCTCAAAAGTTGCAGAAACAGGCAATCCGATATATGATGAAATTTATTTTGAGGATACAGGAAAATATTATTCCACTCACTCGTATTGTCCGAAAAAAAATCATTTTGCCGTACTGGTAAATGATAGTTCAGAACGCAGACAGATAGAATACAATCTTCAGGAACGGATGAAAGAATTGCAGGCATTTTATCAACTGTCAAAAATTGTTGAAAGAAAGGATTTGACACTTGCCATACTGTATCAGGAGCTTGTGAATTTTCTGCCTAAAAGCTGGAAGTATTCGGAAATTGCATGTGCGCGGATCATTATGGATGATCAGGAATTCAGATCAGGAAATTTCCAGGAAACTGAATGGAGGCAAACCGCACCGGTCAGGGTTAATGGTGAATTAGCGGGAAAACTTGAGGTTGGTTACCTAGAGCTAAAACCTGAAAAGGATGAGGGACCGTTTCTGAGAGAGGAGAGATTACTGATAGACAGTATTGCAGAACGGGTTGGAAAAATTACTGAACGTAAAATTGCTGAAAATAAAATTAAAACACTGCTTGAGGGAAAAGAAACATTACTTAAAGAAGTCCATCACCGCATTAAAAACAATATTCTTTCAATTGAAAATATGCTGTCAATACAGCTTGAATCTGTAGGTAATTTAGAGGCAAGATCCGCATTACAGAACGCTGTCAGCCGTGTAAGCAGTATGCGCATTCTTTATGATAAGCTTATGATTACTGAGGATTACTCTGAATTATCCGTTAAGTGTTACCTCGAAAGTCTGATTGAGATTATTATTGTTCTGTTTCAGGATCAGTCGAATATCTCAATTATTAAAAATATTGATGATTTCAATCTGCCTTTTAAAAGTATATTTACTCTTGGAAGCATAGTGAATGAACTTATTACAAATGCAGAAAAGCATGCATTTAAAAACAGGGAGTCAGGTCAGATCGGTGTTACACTTTCCAAAATGAAAAATCAGATAACACTTACAATACAGGATAATGGTGTCGGTATTCCGGAAAGTTTTGATGCGGATAAACCGGATGGATTTGGGCTTATGTTAGTCAGTATGCTGAGTAAACAATTAGATGGAACTTTTCTTATTGAAAATCATAAAGGTACCCGGAGTACCCTGAAATTTAAAATTTAACTTTTTGAGGTGAAATTTGCAGGTTTTTAGTCTCTTCATGGGGAAATAAATTGACATAATTACCGCATTTAATAATGAACTGCTTAATGTTTTTTCCTCATCTTGTTTTTCAGGAAGTAAATAAAACCACGATGATACATAGCGTATTTTGCCAGTCCCTTTAATTAAATTTCTTAGAAGCATTCTAAAAAAACAACTAACGGATATTAATGTTTTTATTAATGCATAATCATTATCACCTGTAATTGACCAATCTGATTAATCATGGTAGCTTATCAGAGTAAGGAAATTTACCGGCAGGAAATGATGACATCAGATAACAAGTTTTTAAAAACATGTTTCACATACGCAGTGATTATGACTGCAGTTCTGTTATGGGAATTGTATTTTTATAATAACTTCACTTCTTCAAATTTCTTCATCAACTCCTCCTTAATAGCCGTATCCTCAATCCTGCTGTTTATCATTTTTAACAGAAACAGAAATGAATTTTCCAGAACTCTGAAGAAAATGATAGACAGCAGAGAACGCTTTTCAAGCGTTAAGAAGCGCTATGAAAAATTACTAAATTCCATTAATGACCTTGTTCTAATAATCTCTTCCGAAGGAATGATTATGTACGCAAATGACTGCTCGGTGCCGTATACCGGGAAAACGGCTGAAGACCTTATCGGCATTCATTTTACAGAACTGCTTTATGATGATGAAAAAAACCCTGTAATAGCATCCATAAATTCTGCTGAAACATCAGGATTTTTTGTTATTAATAATGATTTTGCCAACACACAGTTCCGGATGATTGGTAAAGACGGGATTCCGGTGTGGGTTGATTCCAAATGTGAAACATTTACTGATGATGAAGGACAGGCAATAGGAATTGATGTTGTTATCCGTGATATTAAACTTATTAAAGAAAAAGAAGAACAGCTTATGGTTGATAAAGCCGTAGCTGAAAAAGCAAATGAAGCAAAATCCATTTTTCTCGCAAACATGAGTCATGAACTGCGAACACCGCTCAGTTCAATACTGGGGTATTCTCAGCTGCTTGAGATGCGGAACCTCGGTGAGTTGAATGATAATCAGAAAAGATACATTCAATATATTAAATCAGGCGGAGAGCATCTGTTAGAGATGGTCAATGATATTCTTGATCTGTCAAAAATCGAAGCAGGTAAAATAAAAATTGATAAAAAACCGTTTAATGTGAATCAGATGCTGATGCGTTCGCCGACAACAATTAAAGCGATTTCTGACCAGAAAAAAGTGAATCTTAAACTTGATATCAGTGAAGATCTCGGAATGCTGAATGCGGATGAAATAAGAATTAAACAGGTTGTTTACAACCTTCTTTCAAATGCCATTAAATTCACAGATTCCGGATGTGATGTCGGAATCTGTGCATATGCGGAGAATCAGAATATAATTATATCAATATGGGATTCAGGCTGCGGGATTCCTGAAGATTCACTTGAAAAAATATTTAAGCCGTTTGAACAGGTTAATAATGAAATAAGCAAAAAACAGGGTACAGGTCTGGGACTTTCCATTTCAAAACAGCTTGTAGAGCTTCACGGAGGGTCTCTCTCTGTAAAAAGTGAAATCGGGAAAGGCAGTGTATTTACAATGGTTCTTCCCGGACGTGTCGCAAACGTCAAGCTGCTGAAGGACAAGGATGATTTATTTTCAAATACAGGTGTAAATGAGATTAAACTTTCAGGAAGAGTGGCCCTTATTGAAGATGATAAACAGGTTGCGGAGCTGATCTGTTATTTTCTGAAAGATGCAGGCGGGGATGTTGTACACTTTACTACTGGTGAGGATGCCCTGAATTATCTGCAGAATGATATTAATTTTGATCTCTTTCTGATCGATATCGGACTGCCGGGAATAAATGGACTCCGTACACTATCACATATTAACAAGGAAATTACAACAGAAATACCTGCCATTGCGCTTACCGGTTATGCCATGAAAGGGGATCGTGAGAAATTTATTAATAATGGTTTCTCTGATTACATATCAAAACCGTTTGAATTTGAAGATCTCATCAGCAAAGTTCATGAAACCATTAAAAACAAGAGGAATAATGCGTATGAAAAACAGGAATATACTTGTAGTTGAAGATGATCAGCCGCTTTCGAATTTACTTCTGGAATCGCTTGAGTCACAGAATTATAAGGTTACTCTTGCTTCAAACGGACTTGAAGCACTTGAAAAGTTCAAAACCGGGAGTTTTAATGTAGTAATTACAGATATTCAAATGCCGGTTATGGACGGACAGGAACTGGTAATTAAGCTAAATGAGCTTGAGAATCCTCCGAAGATTTTTGTTATGACGGCAAACGATGACCGCAATCTTATCATCAACATCATGAAACACGGAGTACATGACTATCTTTTTAAACCTGTTGATATAAACGATTTACTTACTAAGGTAGAAAGAGTTTTTGAAACCAATGAACTTAAGCTAATGAAGGATTCAATTGACAAGGAAAGGGCGGTCAGATTTGAAAGTCAGATTGAATGGGCAAGATGGTGCAAACAGGTTGAGAATCACGACAATGCCGTGGATCAGAATATGTTTCAGAACATGCATGTCAGCTTTTCGCAGGGAATAGGATTCGGAGCCCTGATTACACTGCTCAATATTATTGCTGAAACGGCAGTGAAAGAAAACAACAAATATCTGATTGATGAAGAAATAATGAATACCGTTATCGAGAATTCAAAGATAGCCGAAAAGGCAATAAATACATTTTCTGAAATAGAAACAATAATTTCGAATAAACTTCATTCCGAAAAAGTTGAATGTATTTCACTGCATAAGGTTTTTACCGACATGGTGGAGGAGCTGGCGCCGCTGAGTGCAATCGGCAATCATAAAATAATAATAGCGGAGCCGAAAACATATTATGATAAGATTGTTCTTAGTATTGATAAAAAGCTCATGCAGAAGGCAATAAAGGAGCTTCTTCTTAATGCCCTGAAGTTTTCAGAGAAATCGACTGATATTTTTGTAATCTGTGAAAAACTGGTTAAGGACTTTTCCATCTCTTTCATAAACGTTCCGTTCAAAGATGAAACAGGAAGACGCGGGATTCCCGTGGAGTATGAAAATATAATTTTCGAACCGTTTTACAGGCTTACTAAAACCGTTCATGAGGCGTACGGTACGTTTGACTACGGTTTAGGACTTACAGTCGTTAACAAAATTATTGAAAAGCATAACGGTAACATTACAGCACGGAATATTATTGATCACAGTGATTTGTCATTGGGACCACAGACCAAAGTTGAATTTAATGTCATATTACCGCTGGTTAAGGAAAAGTAATTTAACATAAGGAGGAACATAATGCGTTCATCAGAAAAAAAAATCAAGTCTGTCGTAAAAGGAAGCAGAAATTTCATTCAGAGGATAAATGATCCAATGTTTATTGTGGATGATGAACTGAAAATTCAATATATAAATGATATAGCTCTGAAGGCGCTCGGCTACAGCCGGAATGATGTTGAAGGCAAGATGAGCTGTGCCGATCTCTGCAGGACACCGCTTTGTCATTCTGATAAATGTACAATTAAAAGCTGCATGGTAACAAAAAAATCAATAATCGGTCAGACAATGGCTGAAACAAAATCCGGACAGAAGATTCCTGTCCGTGCATCCTGCAATGTGATACTTGACGCAAAGGGCAATGCAATCGGCGGTTATGAAATTATTTCCGATATTACAGTACTTGATGACGGTTTTCTCAGCAATATGAATGACGCAGCATTCAGAACCGACACCAATCTGGTAGTTCAGAACATAAACAATGCTGCGCTTAAAGCACTTGGTTATACCAAGGAGGAAGTTCTTGGCAAAATGACATGTGCCGATCTCTGTAAAACTCCTTTATGCGGAACCGAACAGTGTACCATTAAAAAGTGCATGTCTACAAAAGGAAATGTGGTCGGCGAAACAATCGCCTATACAAAAACCGGACAGCAGATTCCCGTCCGGGCTGCATGCGGCGTGCTGCTCGATGTTAACGGTGAACCGTGCGGCGGGTTTGAAATTATTTCAGACAATACGGATTTGATGAAAATGATTGAAAATCTACAAGTTGTATCGGAAGGCGATCTGTCCATTGAAATTGAAGAATCCATGAAGGACAGAGATGATGTCATCGGCAAGGTTGCGAATGCCGTTGACAGTATGGTTAAGCAGCTGACAGGCGTTATAGGAAATATTGTCAATTCGGCACAGAATCTTGCACAGGCGGTCGAGCAGATCAGCAGCGGAAATCAGAACCTGTCCCAGAGGACATCGGAACAGGCAAGTGCGCTTGAAGAAATTGCAAGTACAATAGAGGAAAGTGCGGCAACGATTAAACAGAATGCGGATAATGCACAGGAAGCCAATGTACGTGCGGCGCAGACAAATACACAGGCGCAGGAAGGCGGACAAGTCACAACTAATGCAATTGATGCCATTTATGAAATAAACGATTCGAGTAAAAAAATCGGAGAGATCATTTCCGTAATAAATGAAATTTCATTCCAGACCAATCTTCTTGCCCTGAATGCCGCAGTTGAAGCGGCTCGCGCGGGAGAACAGGGGCGCGGTTTTGCCGTAGTTGCAGGTGAAGTACGCAATCTTGCACAGCGTTCCAGCAGTGCTGCCAAACAGATAGAAGTTCTAATTAAGGACTCTCTGGAAAAAGTATCCAAAGGAACTGATCTTGCCGGTAAAAGCGGGAAATCCCTCGAAACAATTATAGAATCAGTAAAAACAGTTAATCAGCTTATTACTGAAATTTCAGCCGCAAGTGAGGAACAGAGACAGGGAATGGATCAGATTAGTAATGCCATCATAGAAATGGATACCATGACGCAGCAGAATGCTTCTCTTGTTGAAGAAACAGCTGCTGCAAGCGAGGAGATGGCTAACCAGGCTCAGGAACTTCTTGAAATGGTTCAGCAGTTCAGGTTCACTGAAGAAGTGCAGAAAAAAATTGACGGTTCAAAAGGTGCAGACAGGCATGCGAATTTAGGTGTAAGACCGGGGGAGACTAAAAAAACTGACAGTGCGGGTTCAAACGGTAACGGAAACAGGAAACAACTGAATCAGAGGCCAGGACTGCCGGAAAGCGATAAAGGCAGAAATATTCATTTACCGGAGCTTAACAACATAATGAAAGACCAGGGTTTTGCGGAATTTTAAATAATCAGTTCAGGAGATTTTAAGCAGGCTGTCATGTACAATGACTGTAAAGTTTCCCGAAATCGGGATTATTTAAGGGAAAAAAAAAGAAAAATACACAGTATAAAATTTCAGGAGGATTTAGAATGAATTGGTTCAGTAACTTAAAGGTAGCAAAGAAGATTTTGCTTTCATGTCTGGTGTTTGTATTAATTATAATCGGGATAACGTTTCAGACTTACAAATCAATCACAGATTCGGATCATGCATTTGATTCTTTCTTTTCAGACAGGTTCCTGCCGGTAATAGATTTAAGCCAGATTGCAAAAAATAATCTTCAGGTCCGGATAAACATGCTTCAGGAAAAAATTGCAGTTCAATTGAACGATCCTGAAGAATTCAAGGCAAGAATTGAAGCTTCAGGGAAATTAAGAGCGCAGAATGAAGAGATATGGAAAACATTCATGGAGAAATCTCTGTCGGCTGAAGAAAAAAAACTTACGGATGAATACCGTTTCCGCTATGATAATTTTAATGCTATTGCAAAAGAATTTGTAACGGCACTTGAGAACAATGACATTGAAAAAAGCGGTGAAATAAGTATACGCTGGCAGACAGAGTATAGTATAGCACGCGATACAATGACAAAACTTATTGAGCTTCAGAAAACTACTGCTATGGAATTAAAGGCAGCTCAGGATGAACAGGCCAAATTGACTTTAACTGTGACCGGAGTTGTACTTGCATTATCATTGCTGGTTTCGGTAATTATTACAATAATTCTGTCAAGATCAGTTTCAGGACCTGTAAATAAAGGACTTAATTTTGCAAAAAGCCTTGCCTCCGGCGACCTTACGCAAAGAATTGATCTGGATCAGAGAGATGAACTGGGCGAGTTGGGGAAAGCGCTTAATTCAGCAGCGAATAATCTTGAAAATCTTATTGCAAACGTAATTGCCTCATCGCAGAACCTTGCTCAGGCAGTAGATCAGATTTCAAGCGGAAATCAGAATTTGTCTCAAAGAACATCAGAACAGGCAAGCGCACTGGAGGAAATTGCAAGTACTATTGAAGAAAGTGCCGCGACCATCCGTCAGAATGCTGACAATGCCGTTGAGGCAAATACAAGATCATCACAGACTAATTCTCTCGCATTAGACGGCGGAGAGGTGACAAATGACGCGATTGCAGCAATAAAGGAAATAAATGAATCGAGCAAGAAAATCGGAGAAATAATTTCAGTAATAAATGAAATTTCATTTCAGACCAATCTACTTGCTCTTAACGCGGCTGTTGAAGCTGCACGCGCCGGAGAGCAGGGACGCGGATTTGCTGTTGTTGCAGGCGAAGTCAGAAACCTGGCACAACGATCAAGCAGTGCCGCGAAAGAAATTGAAATGCTGATTAAGGATTCTCTTGAAAAGGTTACCAAGGGTACTGATCTTGCAGGGAAAAGCGGTGAAGCGCTTCAGACAATAATTGATTCTGTAAAAACAGTTAATCAGCTCATTTCCGAAATATCAGCCGCAAGCGAAGAACAGAAACAGGGAATGGACCAGATTAATAATGCAATAATAGAAATGGATAACATGACTCAGCAGAATGCTTCACTTGTCGAGGAAACAGCTGCTGCAAGCGAGGAAATGGCGAATCAGGCCCAGGAACTTCTTGACATGGTGAAAACTTTTAAACTCAGCGATGAAGTACAGGCTGATGTGAATCTTAACAAAAGCAAAAAAATTCATTTTAGCGCAGACCACTCATTAACAAAATCAATTAAATCAAAAGGAGTCCGAAATGCTGGTAATAATGGAAGTGCTAAATATTCTTCTGACAATAGTAATAGCGGCGGTAACTATGCTGATAGTAAAAGAAATGGAAACGGGAAAGTGACTGTATATGCAGATGCTGCGGTTTCTGATCATGCATTGAAGGACGGGAACGGAAGATCATCTGAGCTTAAAACCATAATGAAAGATCAGGGATTTGATGAGTTTTAATAATTAATATAATAAATAAGAATAGAGGAAAGCTTATGAGTATCGCGATAAATGAAATACAGGAAATGTTTCTGGAGGAATCCAGAGAAATTCTGCAGAATCTTGAGACTGATATCATACAGCTTGAAGGTAATTTTAACAAAGAACTGTTTGATAACATTTTCAGGTATGTTCATACATTGAAAGGAAGCTCGGGAATTGCAGGTTTTAACAATCTATACGAATTTTCACATCAGCTTGAGAACCTGATGGATCTTGTCAGGTCGGAAGTCGTTAAGGTTGATGAGAAGATTATTGATCTTCTTCTCGAATGTCTTGACTGGTTCAAGTCAATGATCTTCGGCAGTGATTCCGATAAAAAAACCGCTGAAGGCAATAAACAGAACCTGCTGAATGTAATATTTGAAATCATTCAAAAGAGTATAGTCAGTGATTCAGGAAAGAAAAATTTAAAATCGGCACCATCCGCTCAAAGCGGAAGTGACAGGCTGAAATATTACAGGATAAAAACTGTATTCAGGGAGGATATTTATGAATTCGGTATTGATCCGCTGAGCATAATTGAGGATCTTTCAAAAAACGGAAGAATAGTCAAGCGTAAGGTTAATAAAAGTAAACTTCCGGACTTCTCAAAAATTAATCCTGAGAAATGCTACATCAGCTGGGAAATGATTTTTGAAACTGAACTGAATTATGACAGGATCAGTGAAATTTTTCTTTTTGTTAATGATGATAACTCAATTGAAATCAGCGACATAACGGAAAAATATCTTGGAAGAGACGTGTCCAGTGAAAGAAAAATCGGTGAAATTCTTGTTGATAAAGGAATTATTTCTGAAGAGGAAATGGAAAATGTTGTTCTTGAACAGCAGAAACTTAATTCCAAAATAGGCGATATCATTCTGGAAAAGGGACTTGCATCCAAGGAGGATGTAAATAATGCATTACAGGAACAGACTGCTGTCAGATCAAGAATTGAGAATTCCACGGTCCGTGTAGATACAGGCAAGCTGGATTCACTTTTAAATCTTCTCGGGGAAATAGTCATAAATCAATCATCAATAAACCGGATTGCGGAAGAGCTTGATGACGAAGTTGTATTCAAACTCAAGAATTCCCTTCACGGACTTGACAGAACAACAAGAGAATTTCAGGAACAGATAATGTCAATCAGGATGGTTCAGATCGGAGCAACTTTTGAACAGTTCAGGCGTTTTGTCAGAGATTCGGCAAAAGAATCAGGAAAAGAAATCAACTTCGTAATTGAAGGAAAGGAAACGGAACTTGACAAGACTGTAATTGAAAAGATCAGTGATCCGCTTAAACATATGATACGAAATTCAATTGATCACGGGATTGAGACTGCTGAAGACAGGATTGCGTCAGGGAAATCTCCGACCGGCAATCTGACGCTGCGGGCATATCATCAGGAGGGAAATGTTTTCATTGAGGTAAAGGATGACGGACATGGCTTGAATACTGTTAAAATCAGGAAAAAGGCCGTATCCCTCGGTCTTATTTCCGAAGATGAGGAAGTATCGGAATCAAGACTTTTAAATTTCATATTTAATCCGGGGTTTTCAACAGCGGATCAGATCGGCGCGCTGTCCGGACGCGGTGTGGGAATGGATGTCGTTCGTACGAACATTGAGGCACTTCGCGGATCAATTGAAATTTTCAGCAAATCAGGGGAAGGTACAACCATCAGGATTAAGCTTCCTCTGACCCTCGCGATTATCGAAGGAATGCTTGTTAAGGTCGGAGTTTCGATTTATATCATTCCTCTGCTTTCAATAATTGAATCAATACAGCCGAAAGAGGAATCTGTTAAGACAATCGAAGGAAAAGGCGAAGTCGTAATGGTGCGCGGTGAATATGTACCTCTGGTCAGAGTGTATGATTTTTTCGGAATAAATTCCAAATATCAAAATCCATGGGAAGGTCTGATTGTTGTTGTTGAATCAGGTGAAGAGAGGATCGGCCTGCTGGTAGATGAACTTCTCGGACAGCAGCAGATTGTCATTAAAAATTTATATCATGATATTGCTACAAGCCGTGCTATTTCCGGAGCGGCAATACTCGGTAACGGAAATGTATCGCTGATAATAGACATACATGGACTTACCAGTGAATATAGACATTAAAGGAGGGAGATATGGACTTGAAACTGCAGAAAAATTTCGGAATTAAAAATGTAAAAAAGTTTTATAAAGACCTGCATAAGATGCTGGATGAGGATGATACGGTTGTGATTGATTTTTCGGATCAGAACCGTATTCATCTTGCCGCAGCTACCGTTCTTCTGAGTGCGTACAGGGAATGCAAAAAACTTAAAAAAACAATCAAACTTAAAAATGTCAATGATGATGTTAAGAATCAGCTGTTTTTAGCAGGCTTTAACGTTTAGAAACGGCGTAACAATTGAATTCCAGGAAAGGAGAAGAATATGAATGATGTCGTCAATAAGGAAAAGAACAAAATAGAAAACATAGACAACCAGCAGTTTGTCACGTTTTTCATCGGAAAGGAAATATACGGTGTAGATGTTCTGCGGGTTCAGGAAATAATCGGAATAACTGAAATTACTTTTGTTCCTAACAGTCTTCCGTTTATGAAAGGCGTGATAAATCTCCGTGGTAATGTTGTGCCTGTTCTTGATATGCGGAAAAAACTTAACATGCCCGACAGGGAATATGATCAGACTACTGTAATAATAATAGTAGAAGTAAAAGGTCGTTCAATAGGGATGATTGTTGATGCAGTGTCGGATGTAATAGACATCACTACTGAAAGTATTCAGAATACGCCGCATTTTACTGCAAAAATTGAAACCGATTACATTAAAAGTATAGGAAGAAAAGATGATGATCTTATTATTATGCTTGAGGTTGATAAGATACTCAGCACGGATGATCTTGAAAGCATTACAGTAAAGGAATCCTGAATTTAATTTTAAATCATTACAGACTGGGAAATCAAATATTTTCTCCTGATTTCTCATCTGTGTTTTGATTTTTTAATTTGTGGAAATTAAATGTTAATCGCTTATAAAAATTATTTCAAATCTGATTGAACCATTATCATTTGAAATTGTAAAGGATCCTCCGTTCTGAACGGCAAGTGTATTAACCAGATTCAGACCAAATCCGAAATTTTCCCTGCTGAGAATTTTATCATCAACCGGAATACCGTTGTTTGAAACAACCAGATTTATGGAGTTGTCCGGATTACGGCTTATTTTCGTCGAAATGTCGCCGTATGGTCTGCCTGTAAAACTGTGTTTGTAGGAATTTGTAATCAGTTCATTTATGATTATTCCGATTCTGAAAGCGAATTTTGATTCAATATAGATTTCACTAAGTTCGACCTTATGCTGAATTACAGCAGTTGTTTCATAACTCATCTGTATTTCATTTATCAGTTCCGTAATCAGGTCCCTGAGCGATATTTTTTTAAAATCATCATGGGTATATAATTTACTGTAAATGTTGCGCATGATGGATATACGTGAATTGGCATCGCGTAAAGCATTTTTTGTTTCCATGTTCCGTGTGGAATTGTACTGTAGAACCAGGAGTGACTGTATTGCATTCATGTCATTTTTTACACGGTGATGAATCTCCCGCATGATTAATTCCTGCTGATTTAACAGATTTGAAATTTTTTCATCAAACAGTTTCCGTTCGGTTATGTCATGCTGTATAAGTACTGCATAATTATTTTCTTCATTACCTGTCGAAACACCTGTTGATGTCAGAAGAATTGTGCGCTTTTCACCGTTTTTACTGATGATCGTAAGTTCCTTGTTTTCAGTATGACATTTATCGGCAAGATTGAGAAGTTTTTCAGCTTTGTCCCTGCATTCCGGTGAAAAGACGGTTGTGATGACCGGCTGTCCGATAAGTTCATCTCTTGAATAACCTAGTATGTTCAGGGCGCTTGAATTAGCATTAAGAATTTTTCCGTCAACATCAATAACATAACAGTAATCAGGTTCCATTTCAAAAAACAGCCTGAGCTGTGACTCATTCAATTTATTGTCATTTTGAGGCCTTCTGATAATTATCATAACATGGTTTTTGTCAATATCCGCCGTGCATACGGTGATTTGTTTTACGGATTTATCTTTACATTTTAAGGGGAATTTCATATCAGAATTTCCAAATTCCGCCGGATTATTCCAGAGTCCGAGCGCATTAAGATTCATTTTAAGAAGTTCATATTTTGTATATCCGGTAAGTTTCTCCACAAATGAATTTACTGAATGAATTGTACCTGAAGAATCCGTAAAAATTATTCCGCATTCCGCTGATTCAAAATCTTTAATTTCAATAGACCGCTCTGCGGATTTATTCTGCAGTTCTAGAAGTTCCAGTGTTTTTTTAACCATTGTTGAAACCGCATATTCATCTGAATTTTTATAAATAAAGCCGTAATTTTTAACCTGCCGGATATTTTCCGGGATCGGAATTCCGGAATTTTCCGTCAGAAAAATTACAGGCAGACCATATGAACTGGTAATCTGTCCGGCAAGATCCGCTGAACTTTCATCCTTCAGATTAATATCCATCAGTACAAGATCATCAGGACTGTTACTTTTGAAATATTCAATGGCCTGCCTGCCGTTATCCGAATATGTAAAGACATTTCCGGATTTTTCCATGGCTGATTTCAGTGTCAGAGACCGTGCACCGTCATTTTCAATTATATGTATTTTTGTCATTAAATCTCCGAATTAATTTAATTCAGTCTTCATTTCAGGCGGTTTTTTTCCTGGAATTTCCTGTAATTTGAATTTTAGAATAAATCTTGTACCGTTTCTCCGTTCAATTTCCATGGTTCCCTGAATCTGTTTCATCAATAGTCTGATAAGCTGCATGCCGAATCCTTGTGAATTTTCAAATCCGATACTATCAGGAAGCGGAATACCGTTATTTTCAAATATTACAGTTATTTTATTTCCGTTTTTTAAAGCTGTAATTTTTATAATTCCGGAGTCCCTGTCATTGAAAGCATACTTCATTGAATTTGTAATAAGCTCTGTTATAATTATACCTACAGGGTTCAGTATGTTCGGACTCAGGACAATTTCATCAATTGAAGTTTCCACTTTGATTTTCCCGTGTTCAGGAAACAGATTTATTATGTCATAAATAAGTGCGGTTAAATATATTTTCAGTGAAATAATTCTGATGTCTTCAGACTGGTAAAGTTTTTCATAGAGGGTCATCATGCTGTGAACTCTGCCTGCTGCTTCAAGTAAGGTGCTTTTTGTATCATCATTTTTTGAAAAATTGGCCTGAAGGGTCAGTATGTTGCAGATTGTATTCATGTTGTTTTTAATTCGGTGATGAACTTCATGAAGCATAAGTTCCTTTTCTGCATTAAGTTTTTCAGCTTCCGCTTTAAGCATGTCGGATTCCTGCAGAGCAAGAATCAGTTTATCTTCAGTGAATTTTCTGATGAGCGCCTCACCGACATGATCCGCAAGCGTTTCGAGCGCCTGTATTACATGCTCTGAAAAAAAATTTTTCCTTCTGTCATTGATCTGTATAATGCCGGCGATCCTGTTTCTGGTTCTTACCGGTATGAGAGCAATGGAAGCATATCCTTCTGTTATGCATGTATATGCAGGATTCAATATTAAAGCCGCGTTTTCTGGAGAATTTTTAAGCTGAGATGCATCATTTGTTCGGAAACTTCCCGCCTGTGTAAAATTCGGGTCGGAAAGATCCGCTTTGCCTGATAATACAAGTCCGCAGAGACATTTAAACCGGGTTCCGCCTTCCTCACAGTGGAATTTTCCGCTTTCATTCCGTATTCGGATGAGGTTTTCAGTTTCCATGAATTGACTATCAAAACCCTGCTGTTCAAAAAATGGATAATCCTCTTCATTTTCCAGTCTTATAGCTGCGGCATCACATCCTGTCTTCTTTCTGATCAGCGATATTATTTTTTTTATCGCCTCCTGAAACGTCTTTGAATCATTCAGAATAAAAAGGGATTCACCTGAAAGGTTGTAATAAATATCATGCTGCTTTCTTTCTGTAATGTCTCTTGCGACACCGAAAAATATGTTTTCCTCCTTTTCGGGTATAAGATTCCATGAAAACCATTTATATGTTTCATCCTTACATAGAAATCGGATTTCAATCTGATAGAAGTTTTTACCGTTAAAAATTTCGGCTAATGCACTTTCAAAAATTTTTCTGTCATCCGGATGCAGAAAATCTGATATCTGTCCGGATTGAATTTCCTGTAAATTCCATCCAAGAGTTTTCTCCCATGAGGGATTCAGGAGTTTGAAACTTCCGTCATGGCCGGAAATACACAGTAGGTCTGTGGAAAATGTAAAAATTTTATTTATTTTCTGAAGTTCATCTTCAGTTGTTTTCCTGTCCGTAATATCCATTGATATTGAAAGTACCGCCTGTTCGTTATGTGTACCGATTTCAACCGGAATCAGTCTGTTATGAAACCACCTTTCTCCGCCGATAAGTAAAAGTTTTATATCCTGCAGCAGGGGAGTGTTTTCATTGAGCACTTTTACGTATTTTTTGATTAATTCTTCAGCCTGCTGGAGAGGTATGAATTCTTTAATGTTATGTCCAATCATACTCTGCGGATTGCTGCGGTTCATGTTTTTGGCTGCATTGCTGTTGCAGAAAATAAAATTTCCTGAAGAATCAATTAAAGATAATGATTCTTCAATCGAATCTACAACGAGCTGGTAATTCGCACGGCTTTCAAGTATCTGATTTTCGATTTTTCTGATTTCCGTTATGTCCCTGAAGCTTATTACTGCACCTGTGATTTCTCCATCTGAATTAAAAAGAGGCGATGAATTTACTGAAAGAAATTTAGTGTTCCCTTCTTCCCTGCTTATCCCGTATATATATGCGTTAAGGCTTCTGCCTTCCTTCAGGGTTATAGATAGCGGGAGTCTGTCCGGAGGGAGTGTTATGCCGTTAATGTCAATGTTTGACCATGCGGAATCAGAAAACTTTCCGGAAATTATATCTTCTTCATCCGTTTCAAGAATTTTCCGTGCAGCTTCGTTTACATATATTATATTTCCTTCCTTATCAGTCATAACAACGCCGTCAAGCACGGTTTCCAGAATTTTACTGTATCTGTTTTTTATTTCATTAACTTCCTCAGTGTTTTTTTTAATTTCTGTTACATCTTCAAAAACCGCGCAAAAACGGTCTTTTGTTTTCCATGGTCTGTATACATTGCAGTGAAAGAATTTTTTTGTAGGGTTATGAAATAATTCAAATTCCAATGCTTCGCCGGTAACGGCGGTTTTGCCATAGTATTCTATCCAGTCGTTCTGTATATCCGGCCATATTTCATGAACCGTCCGTCCTTTGACTTCCTCAAGTTTCAGTCCTGTTATGTTTTCATAGGCCTTGTTTATATATAGAAAACGGTAGCTGACAAATTCTTCCGTTTCACTGAATACTGATTCAAGAAGAGCAAAGGCATTGTACATTGAGTTCAGAAGCCATTCTGTTTCATTTTCCTTTTTCCCCAGATTATTCAGGCTTGCAGACAATTTCATGTTTGTTTGTTCAAGCTCTTCAACCGTCTGGGCAAGTTCTTCATTTGCTGATATCAGACTCTGATTTAATTCTTCGAGAAGTGTTTTATGGCTTGATATTTCACTGTTTGCTTCAAATAACCTGAATGCCATTTTAATTGACGCTAAAAGAACAAATTGCCCGGAGTTTTTTACTATATAACCGTATGAAGTAATCTTTTCCGTTTTTTCCACAATTGACTGTTCCATGTGTGATGATAGAAATATGACAGGAAGATAATAGTCATTAAATATTGTTTGCGCTGCTTCAGTTCCGTCCATTCCGCTGCCGAGATTAATATCCATTAACACCAGGTCATAAGAATTTTCGGAGACTGCTTTTACAGCTTCTTCACCTGAACTTACATGTGAAACTTCATATCCGCCATGCCGTATCTGCTCCATCTCGAGAATGGCGGTAAGAATTTCGTCTTCAACGAGCAGTATTTTTTTCACAGAAACTCCGTAAAAATTTTCTGAGGAATATCATCTACATAATTAAGAATAAATTAATATTTTGAAAAAAGCAATATAAATAATCCGGTTTATGAAAATTAAACTTGTTTTCAAACGGGATTATGGTAGAATATTTCAGGCATAAAAAGTGAATATTAAAAGTAATGAAAAAACAATTCTTCTTGTTGAAGACGAACAATTGATTGCAGCATCAACGAAGATGGTTCTTGAGAAAACCGGATATTCGGTAATTACGGTGATGACGGGAGAATCCGCAGTAGAACTAATTACTGAAGGGAAACGGATAGATCTCATTTTAATGGATATCGATCTTGGATCCGGAATGGACGGTACTGAAGCAGCGCAGAAAATTCTTAAAATTAGCAATCTTCCGATTATATTTTTAACTTCTCATTCTGAAAGCGGGATGGTTGAAAAAGTCAAGGGTATTACCAGATACGGATATGTAATAAAAACCTCCGGTGATTTTGTTCTTCTAAGCTCAATAGAAATGGCATTGGAGCTTTTTGAAACGCAGAAAAGGGTAAATGAGAATCAGGAAAGATATTACCAGCTGTTTGAAAATATCCAGAGTGCTTTTGCCCTGCATGAAATTGTTTTTGATGAGAATAATCAACCCGTTGATTTTGTTTTTCTGCTGGTAAATTCAGCTTTTGAAAAATTTACGGGACTTAATAGGGATAATATTTTAGGACAGCATTTTACCAGTATTCTTGGAGGAGATGACAATAGTGAATTGATGAATAAATGTTTCAAAATCGCTTTAACGGGTGAAGCTGAAACATTTGAAAATTATGCTGCAGGTCTGGATAAATACTATTCCATAAGCGCATACTGTCCTAAAAAAGGGACATTTGCGGTTATTTTCAGTGATATAACTGATTTTAAAAATTATCAGAATGATCTTGAAGAAAGGGAATTCCAGTATCATAGTCTTGCGGACTCCGGACTGGCTCTCATATGGAAATCCGGAACAGATGCTCTCTGCAACTATTTCAATGAACCCTGGTACAGGTTCAGGGGGAAGACTCCTGAAGAGGAACTGGGTACAGGATGGCTTGATGGCGTGCATCCGGATGACCGGCAGCAATGTAATAAAATTTATATGGATGCATTTTCACAAAAAGAGAAATTTGACATGCAGTACCGTTTAATGAATGCGGACGGAACATATCACTGGATACGTGATCTTGGATCGCCAAATTATAAAAGTAACGGTGAATTTTTAGGATATATCGGACACTGTTTTGATATTACAGAAAGCAAACATTTTGAGAACGCTTTAAAGGAAAGCGAGGAAACGTCAAAAACACTGTTAAACAGTTTTCCAGAGTCGGTTTTTCTGATGTACCCGGATGGGGAAATATTACGTATTAATGAAACTGCAGCATCAAGGCTGAACAGCTGTCCGGATTCACTTACGGGCAAGAATATTTATGATTTTATACCTGAAGAAGCTGCCGAAAAACGGAAAAGAATAGTTGAAACTGTAGTGCGGAATAAAAAGCCGCAGAAATATGAAGATGAAATAGACGGAATTATTTTTGATAATCTGATTTCTCCTATCATGGATGTGCCTGGAATTGTTTCCAGACTCGCTGTAATCGGTATTGATATTACTGAGAGAAAAAAATCTGAGAATTCATTAATTGAAATACAGGATATGCTGAATTCTGTACAGCATATTGCCCGAATCGGCGGATGGCAGTGGCATTTTGAAACAGATAAATTCTACTGGTCAAATGAAGTCTACCGCATTCATGATCTTGATCCTGATGATAGTCTGCTGAATCCGGAAGAACTCATAAACAGGAGTCTGCTTTGTTATGATCTTCCCGGAAGGAATCTACTTGTTGAAGCTTTTAAGCACTGTAAGACTGATGGTGAACCTTATGATCTTGAGCTGCCTTTTACTTCAACTGCCGGGAGACATATGTGGGTCAGGACTGCAGCGATACCGGTTTTTAACGGCGGTAAAGTTGAAAAAATTGTCGGGCACATCATGGACATTACCGATTACAAGACTCAGAAAAATGAACTTGTGCTGAGCGAGGAAAAATTCAGAACAATATTTGATCTTTCGAAAGTAGGTGCGGTAATTGTCGGTCTTGACAAACGTTTTCAAAAATGTAATGATGCCTTTTGCAGATTCATCGGATGCACCGAGAAAGAACTGATTGGAAAGACAATATCGGATGTTACTCATCCTGATGATATTGATATCGGAATGGATGCTCTGAAGGAAATGATTCAGGGTAAAATCGAGAGTGCGCAGTTTCAGAAGCGCTATATCAGAAAAGACGGAAGTACTGTCTGGGGCGACATTAATATATGCATGATGAAAGATAAAAATCATAAACCATATGTGTTTCTGCCTGTGATAGTTGACATAACCAAACAGAAAAAATCTGATGAGGAAATCCGCAGGCAGTTAAGGGAGAAAGAGATTATTCTAAGAGAGGTAAATCATAGAATAAAAAACAATATTGCTTCAGTAGAGTCACTTATCAATCTGCAGATGCATTCAACTGAAAATGAAGAGGCGATCGCTATTCTTCAGGATGCTATCGGTAGAATTAAATCTGTCAGAATTCTGTATGATAAACTGGTGTCAGTTGATGAATACCACGTGACATCTGTCCGCAGTTATTTTGAAACCCTTATTGATTCAATTATAAACATATTTCCGGATTCCGGTAATGTTTCGGTTGAAAAAGATATTTCTGATTTTACGTTTGATTTGAAAAGACTCTTTCCACTGGGAACGATTGTCAATGAACTTATAACAAATACAATGAAATATGCATTTAAAGGAAGGGAGTCGGGCAAAATCAGAATAAGTCTTCACCGAAATGATGTTCAGGTCAGACTGGAGATAACCGATAACGGTATCGGATTTCCGGATGGATTTGACTATACTAATTCAGGCGGTTTCGGTCTTACTCTCGTAAATATTCTTGTGGAACAGCTGAATGGTACTTTTTCCATGCAAACTGATAATGGAATTAAAACTGTAATAGAATTTAATATATAGGCTGATTTCTGCTGTCGAAACTCCCGGGTATGCATAATGATAATTAAAACATCTTTTCTGTTTTTCTTCTTTTAGCTGTATAATCCATAAAAATTAAAAAAATCCTAAAAACTTGTTTTCAGAAAATACTGCATTATAATATTCTTCGGGTATAATTTAATCTGTTGAAAACTATCAGTAAAAAAAAATACAAAAAAGGACTAAATAGCGGCACGTTTTTGTATTTTTAACATAATTGTAACATTCGATTAATTTTATGATTTGAACCAAACTGATTATATTTTAAACTTGACCCTAAACTGGGATTATTTACACGTAACATAAAGTTTTATCCTGATATTCATTATCGGGATTTATTATCGGTAAAAGGAGAATAAAATGATTGGTCAACAATGCGGTAATCAGGGCCTTTACGACAGTTCTTATGAACATGACAATTGCGGTATAGGTTTTGTCGCAAATATAAAAGGAATTAAGTCACATGACATAGTAATCAGAGGACTTGAGGTCCTTGAGAGGATGGAACATCGCGGTGCTGAAAGTGCGGATAATAAAACCGGTGACGGTTCCGGTATCATGCTTCAGATTCCTCATGAATATTATAAAACTGCTGTTGAAAAACTTCCTGAGGAAGGAAGATATGGAACAGGTTTTGTTTTTTTTCCGAAAGATAAGAAGGGTTCTGACGAGTGCAGGAAAACATTTGAAAATATAATTAAACAGGAAGGACTGACTGTTTTATCATGGAGAAATCCCGAAGTAAAAAGCAGTGAAATCGGTGAAATCGCCTCAAAATGCGAACCATTGATCACTCAGGTTTTCATTACAGCACCTGAAGGGACTGATTCCAGAACTTTTGAACGAAAGTTGTATGTGATCCGTAAACTGACGGAAAAAACCATCCGTGAAAGTTCCATACCGGATAAGAATTCATTTTATGTCGTTTCTCTTTCGACAAAAACCATAGTTTATAAAGGAATGCTGATGCCTGATCAGGTCAGAAAATATTATCCTGAACTTACCGATCAGAGACTGAAATCCGCTGTTGCGCTTGTTCATTCGCGTTTCAGTACAAATACATTTCCTGCATGGGAACTTGCACAGCCTTTCAGAATGCTTGCTCACAACGGAGAAATTAATACTGTAAAAGGAAACAGATTCTGGATGCAGGCACGTGAATCGCTTTTTAAATCCGCTGAATTCGGAGATGACATTAAAAAAATCATTCCTGTTGTTGAACCGGGGCGCTCTGATTCAGCTTCTTTCGATAATGTTCTTGAACTTCTTGTTGCCACCGGGAGATCGCTTCCGCATGCAATTATGATGATGGTTCCTGAAAGCTGGAATGACAAAAATCCCATATCCGATGATCTTAAAAAGTTTTATGAATATCATGCAGCGTTCCTTGAACCGTGGGACGGCCCTGCTTCAATAGTCTTTTTTGACGGAAGATATGTCGGCGGAACTCTTGATCGAAACGGACTCAGGCCGTCACGGTATATTGTAACAAAAGATGATATGCTTGTTATGGGTTCCGAGGTCGGAGTTCAGGATTTTGCACCTGAAAATGTAGCTAAAAAGGGAAGACTTCAGCCTGGAAAACTTCTTCTGGTTGATATTGAGCTTGGCAGAATCATACCGGATTCGGAAATAAAAAATAACATTGCATATCAGAAACCATACCGGGAATGGGTACAGAACAACCGTGTCAATCTTTCAGACATTGAATATACTGATGAAAAGCCGGCTGAAATATCAGGAAACCAGTTAAGGGAACTGCAGCATGTCTATTCCTATAACCGTGAGGATGTGGATAAACTTATTCCAGAAATATCATCCGCAGGTCTTGAAGCAACGTCATCAATGGGAACAGATACGCCTGTAGCGGTATTTTCCGATAAACCTCAGCCTCTGTATAATTATTTCAAACAGATGTTTGCGCAGGTTACAAATCCGGCGATTGATTCAATACGTGAGGAGCTTGTCATGACTCTGACAAGCTATATGGGTCAGCAGAAAAATCTTCTGGATGAAACCGCCGAGCACTGCAAAATGCTTAAGTTCCTCAACCCGGTTTTTACAAATGAAGATGTGCTTAAAGTGCGTAAATGGAATAATGCCGATTTTAAAACGGAAGTTATTGATATCACCTTTCCTGCAGGTGAAAAGGAATCCGGACTTGAAAATGCGATGGACAGAATATGCAGAGAAGCCGAAAAGGCAGTTGACAGCGGCTACACTTTTCTTCTTCTGAGCGACCGTGCTTTCAGTTCCGAAAGGGTGCCGATACCGACACTTCTTGCTTCTGCAGGAGTACACCATCATCTCATCAAAGTCAAGAAAAGAACCCGCGTCGGTCTTATCATTGAAACAGGAGAAGCGCGAGAAGTAATGCATTTCGCTCTTCTTTTCGGATACGGTGCTGACGCAGTCAATCCATACGGGGCTTTTGCAACTATTAAGGATTTATATAATGACGGCAGAATAAAAATTGATAACTATGAGCATGCTGAACATAATTTCATTAAAGGTATTAATAAAGGCCTTCTTAAAGTTATCTCGAAAATGGGGACTTCAACACTGAGAAGTTACCGTGCCGCCCAGATATTTGAATCTGTAGGTCTTGGCGACGAACTGATTGAAAAGTATTTCACCGGAACAGCATCAAGAATTTCCGGTATAGGTCTGAAAGAAATAGCAAAAGAAGCAATCATGAAGCATGAAACAGCCTACTTGAAAAAACCGCTTCTTCTCGACTCGGAAGGTGTTTACCGTTACAGAAAAAATGGTGAAAAACATGCGTGGAATCCGGAGACCATTTACATGATTCAGTGGGCAACACGCACCAATGATTATTCAAAGTATAAAAAGTTTGCAGAAATCGTAAATGCAGAAAATGCTAAACCGCATGTAATCAGAGGACTTCTCGATTTTAAAAAGTGCAGTTCAATTCCGATTGATGAAGTTGAATCTGTTGAAGAAATCATGAAAAGATTTACTACAGGTGCAATGAGTTACGGATCAATCAGTGAAGAGGCACATGAAACAATTGCAATTGCGCTGAATTCAATAAGAGGAAGATCAAATTCAGGAGAAGGCGGTGAAAACCCTGAGCGTTTCAAACGGCGCTCTGACGGAACCAGTGCCAGAAGTTCCATCAAGCAGGTTGCTTCCGGAAGATTCGGTGTAACGAGCAATTATCTTGCAAATGCTGATGAGATTCAGATAAAGATTTCACAGGGAGCAAAACCCGGTGAGGGCGGTCAGCTTCCGGGGCATAAGGTTGATGAGATAATCGGAAGAACAAGGCATTCAACTCCGGGAGTAACTCTTATTTCACCACCGCCTCATCATGATATATATTCAATCGAGGATCTTGCACAGCTTATTTTTGATCTCAAAAATGCGAATCCGAATGCAAGAATAAGTGTCAAGCTCGTATCGGAAGTTGGAGTAGGAACAATTGCAGCAGGTGTAGCGAAAGCACATGCTGATAACATATTGATAAGCGGCTATGACGGCGGAACGGGAGCAAGCCCGCAGAGTTCCATAAAACATGCCGGTCTTCCATGGGAGCTTGGAATGTCAGAAACACACCAGACTCTTGTGATTAACGGTCTGCGTGGACGTGTCAGAATGCAGACAGACGGTCAGCTGAAAACAGGCCGTGATATTGTAATCGCCGGAATGCTGGGAGCGGAGGAATTCGGTTTTGGAACTTCCGCGCTGATTGTACTCGGATGTGTCATGATGCGGAAGTGTCATTCAAATACATGTCCTTTCGGTGTTGCGACCCAGGACCCTGAGCTTAGAAAAAGATTCAGGGGAAAACCCGAACATCTTATTAATTTTTTCAGATTCATGGCTGAAGATGTCCGTGAAATAATGGCGGAACTTGGAATCAGAAAATTTGATGAGATTATCGGAAGAACTGACCTTCTTGAAATGAAGAAATCAGATCACTGGAAGGCTTCAAAAGTTGATCTTGAGAAAATTCTTTACCGTCCTGCAGAAGCGGAGATATATGCAAATTTCTGCAAGGAGGATCAGATACATAAAATTGACAATATTCTGGATATTAAACTGATTGAAAAAGCTAAACCGGCTCTCGAGAAAAAAACTCCTGTTACTGGTGAATTTAAAATAAAAAATACGGACCGGACTGCCGGAACAATGCTTTCATATAATGTATCATCACGCTATTCCGAAGAAGGTCTTCCTGACGGAACTATAAAATATGTTTTTTCAGGAAGTGCAGGGCAGAGTTTCGGTGCATTTCTCACAAAAGGAAGTGAATTCAGACTTGAAGGTGATGCAAATGACTATCTGGGGAAAGGACTTTCAGGAGGAAGAATCATTGTCGTTCCGCCTAAAGGATCCACATTTGTTCCTGAAGAAAACATCATCGTCGGAAATACAGTTCTTTATGGTGCTACAAAAGGAGAGCTTTATGTCAGAGGAGTTGCAGGGGAGCGTTTCTGTGTAAGAAACTCAGGAGCAGAGGCTGTCGTAGAAGGTACCGGTGATCACTGTGCAGAATATATGACAGGCGGAAAGCTTGTTGTTCTCGGTAGAACAGGACGTAACTTTGCTGCAGGTATGAGCGGAGGTATTGCATATGTTCTTGATGCAATCGGTGATTTCAGATTTTACTGCAACAAGGGAATGGTTGAACTTTCTGAACTGAAAGAATTTGAAGATATTGAATGTGTTAAGAGAATGATTTCCAATCATAAAAATTATACTGACAGCGCACTTGCAAGGAAAATACTTAATAACTGGTCTGAATATCAGTCGAAATTTGTAAAGGTAATTTCTTATGAATATAAACGTGCTCTTGAGGAAATGAAGATAAAGGCAATTAACGAAAAACTTACTGATGTAATTTCAGCGGAAGAAATCGGGAGGACTGTATAATGGGAGATCCAAGAGGTTTTTTAAAGATAAAAAGAAAAGAAGCCGGATACCGTCCGGTTGAACAGAGAATTAAGGATTATGACGAAGTTGAAATTCAGCTTTCTGAAGAGGAAAGAAAACTTCAGTCTTCCAGATGCATGGATTGCGGTGTACCGTTCTGTCACTGGTCATGCCCGGTGGGAAATATCATGCCGGAATGGCAGGATGAAATTTTTCACGGCAACTGGGAAAAAGCCTGGCAAATTCTTCAGGAAACGAATAATTTCCCAGAGTTTACGGGACGTATCTGTCCTGCTCTTTGCGAGGCATCATGCGTACTGGCGGACGGCGATGAAGCTGTTACCATCCGTCAGAATGAATGGGCTGTCATAGAAAAAGCTTTTGAAATGGGACTTGTCAAACCCCAGCCGCCTGAAAAACGTACCGGTAAAAAAGTAGCAGTAATAGGCGCCGGACCTGCCGGACTTGCAGCAGCAGACCTTCTTAACAAGGCTGGTCATTCGGTTGTGCTTTTTGAGGCAGAGGACAGGGTAGGCGGATTCATGCGTTACGGCATTCCTGATTTCAAACTGAATAAAAGCGTAATTGAAAGACGTGTTAATATACTGCAGCAGGAAGGACTTGTAATTAAAACGGGTGTAAGAGTCGGGGAAGATCTTGCGGTCAATGATCTCTTGAAAGAATACGACGCTGTTGCGGTAACCATAGGGGCAAGAGAGCCGCGTGACCTCCCGATTGAAGGAAGATCATTAAACGGAATTCATTTTGCCGGTGATTATCTTACCCAGCAGAATAAAACCTGTGCCGGAGAAAAAATATGCCGTGAAAAGGAAATGATTTCCTATGATAAGGATGTTGTTGTTATTGGCGGAGGAGATACCGGTTCCGACTGTGTAGGTACAAGCAACCGTCAGGGAGCAAAATCAATCACTCAGCTTGAGGTTCTTCCGAAACCTTCAGAGACGAGAACTCCTGATCAGCCATGGCCTCTCTGGCCGAAATTAAATAAAATTTCGAGCTCACATAAAGAAGGGTGTGAGAGACTATGGAATGTGCTTACCAAACGTTTTACCGGAGATGAGAACGGAAATGTTAAAAAAATCGAAGCGGTTAAAGTTGAGTGGAAGGAAGAAAACGGCAGATGGAATATGTATGAAATACCGGGCTCTGAATTTGCCATTAATGCCGATATAGTTTTTCTTGCGATGGGTTTTGTGCATCCCGTTCATAAGGGACTTGTTGAGAGTATTGGCGTAAAACTTGATGCGAGAGGTAACATTGAAACTGACGGAAATTTTAAAACTTCAGTTGATAAGGTTTTCTCGGCAGGTGATGCAAGACGCGGAGCTTCTCTGGTTGTATATGCCATAAGTGAAGGAAGACAGCTTGCCGCTTCAATAGACGAATATTTAAAATAGATACCTGTTTAGAATATAAAAAACCGGTCAATGACCGGTTTTTTCTTTTTTCATGTGAAACCTTTTTTTTTCTGCATACATCTGTCTGTCGGCAATTACCATAAGCGTGTCAAGATTGACGCTGTCATGAGGAAATATTGAATGACCCATTGAAAAAGAAAATTTTATATTTTTATTCCTGAACTGAATTTCTTTCGAACAGTTTAACTTGATGTTTTTAACTATTTCCGTTATGTTTTTTCTGTCATTCAGTCCGGTAATGAATAAAAGAAATTCATCTCCCCCTATTCTGAAAATGAAATCATTTTTCCTGATGGTATTTTTAAGAAGCTGTGAAAACTGCACAAGATAAAAATCACCGGCATCATGACCGAGGGTATCATTGATCAATTTAAAATCATTAAGATCGATTACTATAACCGCGAACATTGTATTGTACCTTTTTGCCCCGGATGAGGCCATGTCAAAGTGAAGTTTAACAAGCCGTCTGTTAGGTGTATCGGTAAGGAAATCAAGAAAGGCAATTTCTTTCAGTCTGCTGCTTGTTATGCTGGAGTATATCAGAAGTATGATTATAATCGCAGAAAGGGTGATGCCTGTAGCAAGAATTAAATAATAAGTATCTGATTTAATCTTTAAACCTTTCTTCGGAAGTGCATAAAGAATCCAGTTTCCTCCAGGCAGAGTAATCGGCATTGAAACAGGAATGCCATTGAAGATTTGGCCGGATGAATATACCGGATCTCCGTTTTCTCCTAATCCGTCTTTCCCCTGAATGGCAAAATCATATTTTTTCAGAATATTTTCGGTAAAAACCTCATTGTAAACGGAGTTGATGTCGATGACAATGCTGGTCTGTCCCCAGTATTTTTCATGTATGAAAATAGGAACTCGGAAAATAAGACCTGTTCCTCCCTGTACCAGCTGCAGCGGACCTGAAATTACTGTTTTTCCGGTTTCCATCGCTTTTAGATAGGTTATTTTCTGGTCACTGACCATCAGCAGATTTGTGCCTATTGCTTTTTTATTATTTTCAGCAGGATAGACATATTTTATTACCGATCCCTTTATCAGTGACAGATTCCGGATATATGTATCACCTGAAAGCTGTTTGCTGCAGAAGTTTAAATACTGCTCGGATGAAAGATCGGGATTGGTTTCAATATAAGAAATAACACCCCTGACAAGAAGAACACGGGAGAATAAAATATTTTCGATTCTGCTGCGTATTGGACTCAATTGTTTTAGAGTTTCATTGCGGATAATCTGCTCTGTTTCAGCTTTTTCCTTGTCAACTGTAAAAATAATTATCAGAGCTAAAAGAAATAAAACAATTGAAATCTTTAGAATTGTTACTAATGCAAAATGCTTTTTATTCATTAGTTTAACCTTATTTCAGTATAAGGGCATTTTATATATAGTCAATAAAATAAAATATAAATTCATGAAACTTCTGCGGAGGAATTTCGGTGATGTTTTTAAGTTCTGCAATAATCCGGAATTCAGTCTTTAAGAAAAGAAAAAATTCTGTCTGCAAGCACGTCTCTGTCATAATCAAGCATAATGATATGAGCGCTGTTCTCAAGCATTATTTTCTGTTTTCTTATCGATATTATTGAATCATAAACCAGATCAGCAGAGTCATGTGAAATTATTTCATCATGCACTGACTGAAAAATAAGTACATCTGTGTGAAAATTAGGGAGGCTTTTTAACGTCTGCCTGATAATTTTAATCAGGTCAGTCTGTTTTTTTGCAGGTATTCCGGAATTGTAACCGGTATATTTTAAGGATTCTTCAGGATCATTGATGTACCTGGTTTTCATTTCAGATTTCCGGTTTTTTATGAACTGTGAATTATAGGCATTAGTATCGACAGGCATTGAAATCAGAACGGTTTTTTCAGGATTAAATTCATTCGCTATATTAACGGCGAAACATGCTCCGATTGAATGACCTATGACATATACCCTGTCGCAGTGTGATGACAATTCAATGTAAGCTTCCCTTGCGCATACAGACCAGTCATGTGCTGCAGTTAAATCCATATTGTCAGCTGAAGTTCCATGTCCCGGATAGCGGGGAGCATAGTATGAGAATTTTTCATCCTCACACCTCTGAATCAGGTATTTGTATTCTGATGGATTTCCCGCAAATCCGTGCAGTAAAAGAACACCGAACATTTTGTTATTGAATTTAACTACTGCCTGTGCACCAGGAAGAATTCTTTCCGGCATTTCAGTCTCCAGAGTATTGTTCTGTAAATATCATATTATCAGGTATTCCTTCCGGAAATACAACCATTTTTATTGCATTCAGTTCTGATTTAAGCCGGGTGAGTTTTACGGACAGTTTTGGATCTGCCGGTGAGTCTGAATTAAGCTGATTTTCAAGATTATATATTTCGGCAGCTATAGGTTTTACTTTAATGTTTCTGAATGGTCTTTTTTTAAATTCATCCGGATAGTTTTCCGTGTATACCGGGAGTATTTCTAACCTGCTCTGAAGCTGTGACCATTTTTTAAATAGGTGAACATATACTATGAATGTGCTTTTTATACTTACAGTTTCACGTGTACCTTTTATGGGGAATGACTGTTTCTGGTCAGAAATAAAATTTCCAAGACTGTAGAAAATAGGAACCTGTCTGCTGTCGGCGGTTAGAAAATTTTCAGCCGACTGAATTGAATGAGGATGATGACCGATTATGAGATCAGCCCCCATTTCAGCTATTTCATGATATAATTTTACTTTCCAGGCAGCCGGAGTAAGGGTATATTCAACACCGTTGTGAATCTGTATTACCAGATAATCACACCTTTGCTTCATATCAGTGATATCCTGTTCTACTTTTTCTTTATCATATATCCAGTTGATATAGTATTTATCTGATTTCAAACGGTCTGAATAATTTGTAAGACCGGTATAGGCCAGAAACCCTGTTCTGATTCCGTTTTTTTCTTTTATGATCCCTTTTCTTGCGGTTTCCTCCGTTTGTGCGGCGCCGATGTAATCCAGTTCGACAGATTCAAGAAGATTAACCGTATAGAGCAGTCCTTTTGTTTTCTGATCGGTTATATGATTGTTTGCCAGATTCATAATATCGAAGCCTGCTGTTTTCAGCGCAGCGGCAATATGCGGCGGGGCATTGAAAATGAAGCCGTCAGATTTAAAGGGAGGCGATACCGGGAATTCCATATTTCCGCACATAACATCTGCATAGCTGAGTTCATTTGAAATTTCATCAAAGAAATAATCATATCCGTAATTGTTTTCTTCCTTGCGGCTGAGTATTCCCGCGGTTTTTTTAATATTGTTATGCATGAGAATATCGCCGGTGAAACCGATTTTAAAATTATCCCGGACTGAAATGTAATCAACCGGATAAAAATTCATCAGCAGCACTGCCGCTGATAATATCAGAAATCTTTTCAACACGGCCTCTGGATTCGTATGGAATTATTTTTTTTCAAAAACGAGTTTTACTCCGCTTTTTTCGGGTATAATTCCCGGATCATGAAAAGTGAATATTTTAACACCGGGAACTGCAAGAAGCTTATAAAGCCTGTATGTAAATTCAGCGGATGCTGCCGGATTTACAGATGTTCCTGTCGGAACGTTTTTTTCAAAATTTTCAGTAAAATAGGCCTCATCTCCGGGAAGAAAAATGACTTCTTCTGCTGTGGCAAGTTTAACTGAACAGGAGCCGGGTGAATGTCCTCCGACCTTTTTGATGGAAATAAAATCATTGAGTATATATCTGTTGTAGAATGAAAACAGTTTTTTTTCAGCCTGCTTTTTATTCAGATACATGTTCATTTCTTCCGTTTTTCTGAGTTCATCCATTTCCTGCAGCTGTATGTATATGTTGGCATTTTTATATTTCTGTATATCGCCTGAGTGGTCAAAATGGCTGTGAGTAATTATTACATCAGTAATGTCATCAGGTGAAAGTTTTAATTCTTTCAGAAGTGAAAGAGGATCAGTATACTCAACTTTGAAATTTGCAATATTTTCCTGGTCTGAAAAGCCGGTATCTACAAGTATATTTCTTTCATTAAATTGAATCAGATAGAACATCCATGCAAAGTTTTTTGAACCTGCCGGCTGATAACTGTAAATATATTTTGATGGATACAGCGAAGATCCGTATTTGACTGCATATAGTTTAATCACCGGTTTTTTTACGCTGCTGCCGCAGGACAGAAAAAACAGGGATGATATGAAGATCAATATAATTAATTTATTCATTTGCAGACTCCGGTCATTTAATATGTTTTGCAAAAAGTACAAGAAAAATAACAATTCCGGCTATATATCCGGTTGTTCCGATGAGAAACGTTGTTGAAAATCCTGATACTATGTTTGTGTATTGAGACATTGTAACCGCAGCAGTTCCTGCAGCTCCGCTCATGGCATACATCATGGTTCCATACTCATTTGATGACTGCTTTTTTACGATTTCCAGCGTGTGCGGAAACGGCATCCCCATGAAAAAGGATAGCGGTATTATCAGTAAAAGTGAAATCCATAATTTTGCATTGAATGAATAATGCTCAAGCGCCATGAAAATGGAATCAAGTTTGAAAAGGAACAGCAGAAGTATCAGCGGAATCATAATCATGCATGCAATAAGAGCAATTCGGTGAAATTTCATGCTTATGAAACTGCCCAGACCGCTGAAGAACAGCAATCCACCAAGAATTACAATTAGAGAGTAGGTCGGGTTTCCTATGAAATACTGAAATTTCTGTATTAGCACTATCTCTACAAGCATATAACTGAATCCCAGAACCATAAAGTAAAGCGTCTGAGGCAGAATTTTAATTGAATGCTCTTTTATGTTTTTTATAATTTTTAAAACTACGGGAATAAGAAGCAGTATTATGAATATGAAGATGATTTTCATCATATCAGTAATTTCCGTTCTGTTTTTATAGACATCAAAAGGAAAAGGTCTGTCATCCGTTGCCGGAGAAAGATCAACTTCACGAAGGTATCCGGTTTTCATCATTAGACCGGTTAGTTTTGTTTTCTTTTCTTCAGAAAGCTGATTTTTAATGAAAACGGAACCTTTTTTTGAATAGCACTGCATTGCAAAATCAAAATCCTCTTTTTCATCCAGCTTACTTACGAAATCAGTAATAAATTCGCGGGATTCAATAACTGCCGGCGGAGTTATTAAATCAGGAATTTCTTCACCGTTAATGATGTTGGATTCAACTGTATTTGTTTTTCTGTCGGGAATGTAGTCAATACCGACCTGTGCATAATCAGGGTTGGCTTCAATAACCGTATAGAATCCGTAAAAATCACTTAACTCTTTTTTGGTAAAAGGTTTTGGTTTGAATATAATGCTTCTGAAATTCTGGGCGCCCCAGAAATCCCAGTGATATATGAGTATATGCTGTGAAGGATCCTGATATCCGAGATCTTTCATGGCTTTTACTGCAGTATTTAAAAATTTGTAATATGCGAGTTTTGACCTTGGTGTTGATACTATTTCCTCGTAAACGATCATTCCGCGGTCGGTCAGTTTGGACAGCAGGAACTGGGTTCCTTCAACGGTATGGAAATTTTCCGGTGCGAGAGTGCAGATCGGGCCGTGCTCCGCGTGAATGTTCATCAGCGTAATCATGTCATAATCGGATTTGCTGTTTTTAAGAAAACCTCTTCCTTCCCCGAAATGCTGCGTAAGACCGAGATAGGGGAAGCTTGAGTATTCGGCAATCTGATTATTATTCTGCATGATTTTCATTATAACCGGATTGATTTCTATTCCTTCAACTACGGAATTGTTCAGCTTTTTGGCCGATTTGACAATACCGTCCGCAGAGAGTCCGATTATGAAAACATGCGCATCATCAAGATGCGGTACCCTCGGGTCATATCTGGTTCCGTTAGTTCGGGACATGGAATCAAGCGGATTGCCGTTTATGCTCATGATGTATGTATCGCCTGACTCGAGAATATCCACACGTCCCATTGTACTGTCTTCAGAGATTATTACAGATAAATCCTCCTGGAGAATTTTCTGATTCTGATACAGGGAGTAATGCGGTTTCAGGTCGAACAGAATATCATATACTTTTATTATTTTCAATTTTGCCAGAAGATATTTGGCTCTCTGCCGGTCAACATCATCACCGTCAAAAACATATTTGTCCTTTTCTTTAGAAAAATAATAGGCATTTGAGATGAAATCAACATCATTTTTATTGCTGATCTTTTCAGCATGTTCCCGCACTTTCGGAATTATCTGTTCTTCAAACTGAGCTTTACTGAATTCTGATGGAAATTTAAGATTGTCTCTGATTGCGGAATATGTCGTCCATGTCAGAAAAATACCCAGAGCAAGGACCAGAAAAGTTACTATTACATTTTTAAATTTAAATGAAAGGATTATGATGAAAACAGCAGGAAGAAGAATCAATGCCATTAAAGCCGTTTCGGATTTCAGGAGCGGCAGAAAAATTATGGGATAAAAAACTCCGGCTGCAGACGCTATTAAATTCGTAAAATAGATTTTATTTGAGTGAGCGTATGAAAAGATTGTTGATATGATAATGGATGACAGCATAAAGGGAAGAATCAGAAAAACCGGATATTTCAGCTGACCGATATTCATTATGTTGAAATATGAAAGAACGATTGAGATTATAAATAAAACTGAAGAAAGCAGGATTACAATTTCCTTTCGGAAATCAAGCAGATAAAATGCGAAAATACTTCCTGCCGCAAGTCCAAGGAGCGCGATGGAAATGATGAAAGTGGCGCTTATGTAATTAGTTACGATCAGAAGCATGTGAAAATAAATGGTTTCAGATGCAATTATGAAAAAAGAAAATAAAAACATTGCAGTGAAATATAAAATTGAGTCATTCAGAATAAATTTACTTCTTTTCATGTTTATCATGTTCGATTCCTTGCAGAAAATATGTTTATTGTAATAAATTATAGCCGGATTGTCTATTTTGACATTGAAATGATACATTCGTAATTTTATCAACAATTAAACAATTTAATCGGTATTTTTAATTAAATTTATTTCATTCTGGAAAAGAGTGCTATATTAAAAAAAATCATATTAATACATTATTCTTGACTTTTAACATTTTTTGCATGATTATCATTAATATAATATTATTTTTCCGGTATTATGGAGGGTACGTGTTTACAAAACAAATTATGATGAGAAGAATGCTTTTTTCTCTGATACCTGTTTTCTTTTTTGCATCTTATCTTTACGGCTGGAGGGTTGCCGCACTTGCAGCGGTTGTTTTTACTTCCGGAATACTTACTGAATATTTTTTTGAAAAAAGACAGAATAAAAAAGTCAGTGAAGCGGTACTGGTTACATGCGCACTGTACACTCTTTCACTTCCTCCTGCAGTACCGTTCTGGATTGCTGCAATAGGGATAATCTTTGCAGTGTTTTTTGCAAAAGAGGTTTATGGCGGTTTCGGCAGAAATATTTTCAATCCTGCAATTGCCGGACGTCTTTTCATATATATAAGCTTTCCTTCAGTGATGACGGGAGGGTGGATGGTTCCGGGTAATTTCGGTACAATTGACGCAGTCACTTCCGCAACCCCTCTGGAAACATTGAAAGCAGGCGGTTCTTTAGACCTGAATAATCTGATTACAGGCATTCATCCAGGATCGCTCGGTGAAAGTGCGGTAATTCTGATTCTGGCCGCTGCAGTTTACCTGATTGCAACCAAAACGGCAAACTGGAAGATTATGTTTTCAGTACTCGTAAGTGCTGCCGTAACTTCCGCTGCAATAGGTTTTCTGGATTCTTCCCTGAATATTAATGTGCTGCAGTACATGCTTTCGGGAAGTATTTTATTTGTAGCGGTTTTTATCGCGACGGATCCGGTCACTGCACCTAAAAAACCGGCATCTGTATGGATTTACGGAATGATTATAGGATTCACAGCAATTATTGTCAGAACCTACAGTCTGTTCCCTGAAGGAACAAGTTTCGGAATATTACTGGGAAATACTTTCGCACCGTTGATCGATAAAATTTTTACAAAAGTAAAAAAGGCAAAAGCATGAAAAAAGACGGAATCATTTATACCATACTGTTTTCATTTACAGCAACATTTCTGGTTGTACTTATTCTTGGTTTTGCATACCAGAGTACCAGTAAAAAGGTGTCTGATCATGCAGGATTAATTAACCGTAAGGTAATTTTATCAGCTTTCGGATATGAAGTTACTGACGAGAACAGGATAAATCAGGATTACAGCAGCATAATAAAAACTGTTGAGATTGACGGAATTGAAATTTATGTTACGGAAAAGGACGGGTCATTATACTTCGGAAAAAAATTCGCAGGGAACGGACTATGGGGTACTATTACCGGAGTTATTGCCGTAAACAGTACTGCAGATGAAATCTACGGCTTTAAAATTCTTTCGCATAATGAAACGCCGGGACTCGGAGCCAGAATAGAAGAAAAGTGGTTTCTTGACCAGATGAAAAATGAAGCAATAGGCCCTTCAGGTATCAGTCTTAACAGAAACGGTTCCGGAAAAGGGGACACTGATAAATCGAATTCATCCATCGATGCAATAACAGGCGCGACTCAGACATCCGTGTTTATCAGCCGGATAATAAATAATGAGATCAAAATTCTTAAAAAAATTGCAGGTAAACTCAAATGAATAATAATTCCGCATTTAAAATTTTAAAGGAAAACCTGTGGTGGAACAATCCCGTTTTTATTCAGGTTCTTGGAATATGTTCGGCTCTTGCTGTTACAAACAATATGACAAATACTCTTACAATGGGTCTTGGAGTGACATTTGTAACCGGTTTTTCAAGTTTTACAATTTCTCTGATAAAAAATATGATACCGCGTAAAGTAAGAATGATTATTCAGACTCTGATAATCGCATTTTACGTAATTATTGTTGATATCATTCTGAAAGCATATCTGCCTGATATAAGTAAAGCTCTGGGGCCTTATGTCGGTCTGATTATTACAAACTGTATAATTATGGGTCGTGCAGAAGCGTTTGCTCAGGCGAATAAACCGTTTATTTCCTTGTGGGATGGACTTTCATCCGGTGCCGGATATCTCAGTGTCCTTCTCTCCATCGCTTTTATCCGGGAACTCCTCGGGTTTGGAACCCTGTTCGGATACAGAATTATGCCGCAGGGATTTATGACTTGGACAATCATGATAATGGCTCCAAGTGCATTTTTTGTACTGGCGGTTTTTATATGGATCGGGAAAACACTTCAAATGAAAACAGGAGATAGGAAATGACTCCATTAGTTAGTCCTTTAGCATTATTTTTCGCATCAATTTTTACAAGCAACATACTGCTTGCAAATTTTTTAGGTATGTGTTCATTTATTTCAATTTCACGGGATTTTAATTCATCCAGAGGGCTTGGTCTGGCGGTTACGGTAGTTCTTTCCGTTACATCAATAGTCAACTGGTTTGTACTGAAATATATTCTCATTCCTTTTGACCTTTTATATCTCAGATTCATAGTATTTATAATTGTAATTGCCGCCGTTGTCCAGATTCTTGAAATGATAATTGAGAGAATCTCCCAGAATTTGTACATGACGCTGGGAATTTTTCTGCCGCTTATAACTGTAAATTGTGCAATACTGGGAGTTGTTCTTTTCATAGATATAAGGAATTACTCTCTTGTCCAGACTTTCTTCTATGGTGTCGGGTCAGGCCTGGGATGGTGGCTTGCGATTGTCCTGCTAGCCGCAATTCGTGAAAAGGTTGACAAGGCGCCCGTTCCTGCAGGACTCAAGGGGATCGGAATAACATTAATCACCATCGGATTTATGGCGATGGCATTTGTCGGATTTTCCGGAATGATAAATGTTCAATAAAATAAAGGCGGCATAGTGATGATATCATATTTAACAGCACCGGTCATCGTAGCATCCCTCAGCGGGATTCTGGCTGCACTGATTACGGTCATTGACAGAATTGTTAATAATTACGGAGAAGTACAAATCAATATCAACAGCGGTAAAAGAATCATTCCCGTTAAAGGCGGCAATAATCTTCTTCTTTCTCTTTCGGAAAATAAAATTTATCTGCCATCGGCATGCGGGGGGCGCGGAAGCTGCGGAGCATGCAAGGCAAAGGTGGTTTCGGATGCAGGCCCATTGCTGCCGACTGAAATGCCTTATCTTTCCAGGCAGGAAATTGACGGCAGGATACGACTTTCATGCCAGGTGAAAGTCAAATCAGACATTGACATTGAAGTACCTGAAGAACTGTTCAATATAAAAAGATTTTCAGGTGTTGTTGAGAGAATAACCGATCTTACTCATGATATCAAAGAGGTATTTATAAAATTTGATGATGATACAATTGATTTCTCTGCAGGACAGTATGCACAGCTTGAAGTTCCTCCATATGCGAAAATAAAGGAATCAACGCAAAGGGCATATTCAATTTCATCGAATCCTTCTTTGAAGAACGGTATCGAGTTTATTATCCGGCTCGTACCTGCCGGAATTGTTACGACATATGTGCATAATTTTCTTAAGATAGGCGAAAAGGTTAAAGCAGTCGGACCATTCGGTGATTTTGAAATCCGGCAGACTGAAGCAACAATGGTGTGGGTTGCCGGCGGTTCAGGAATGGCGCCTTTTAAATCAATGATATATGATCTGAAAGAAAAAAATGCAACAGGCCGTCCAATATGGTATTTTTTCGGAGCGCGAAGTCTTAAGGATCTGTTTTATCTCGAAGAGATGAAGAATATTGAAAAGGAGTTTCCGGATTTCCACTTTATTCCGGCTCTTTCTGAGCCTCTTCCTGAGGATAACTGGAAAGGTGAAACCGGTCTCATAACGGATGTTCTCCGGAAATATATGAAAAATGAAATCGGTAACGCAAAAGAAAGGGAAGGTTATCTCTGCGGCAGTCCGGGAATGATTGATGCATGTGTAAATGTTATGACTTCGGAAGGAATCGCGCAGGATAAAATCTATTACGACAAATTTGCATAAAGGGACAGGTTTAATATGAAAATGACACCTGATTATATTGAAGCTCACAATAAGATGCAGCCTGGTGTAATTACCAGTGAGGGATTTCTTGGAAATGATACTCGAAAACTTGTTGAGATAATTGCAGCTGATGAAAGTGAAATGATAAGACTTGGAATTACATTTGAAGAGGTATATGAAAAACTTCTGTATCTTCAGACGGAAGGTGAGAAAGCACTTGGCGAACCGTCAACAGTCGACGGGAAGTGGATTGTACAGGCCGGTGACGTGCGCGGTAAGCTGCCCAGTCCGTTCGGGGACGGAATCTTTCATAAAAACAGTGTCGTAGTGCAGAATGTTGTCACCAAAAAGGCTCTGATATATTCCAGACTGTCTTTGCATCTTCTTGAGAAATATCATTTCCTTCAGGGGAAGGGTTCGCCGTTCAGACTTGATCCGGTTGATATGAAAGAGATACTTGAGCTGTGATACTATAAAATTGTCAGAAGAAAATAAATAATTATTAATTTAAAAAACCTGCTTAAAAGCAGGTTTTTATGCAGGCGCTGCAGGACTCGAACCTGCAACCCGCGGTTTTGGAGACCGCTACTCTACCATTGAGCCAAGCGCCTGTATGTGAGCATATAAAACAAAGTGAGACTGTTTTTGTCAAGCTGATTTAGCAAAATTTTCTAATAGAACTCTCCGTTACCTGCATCAAACTGGAATTTCAGATTTTCATCTTCAGGTTGTACAAATTCTACCGGATATCTGCCGGTAAAACATGCATTGCAGAAACTCATGTCCTTTCTGTCGATTGCTTTCAGAAGTGAATCAGTTGTCATGTAGGCGAGGGAATCAACTCTCATATATTTTACTATTTCCTCAATAGTATGTGTGGATGCAATAAGTTCGCTTTTAGTAGGAATATCTATTCCATAGAAACAGGGATATTTTGTAGGAGGAGCAGATATTCTTACATGAACTTCAGTAGCACCTGCATTCCGGAACATTTTAATAATTTTACGCATTGTAGTTCCGCGCATAATTGAATCATCTACAAGTATTATTCTTTTTCCCTTTACCGCAGATTTAACGACATTGTATTTAATTTTTGCGCCGAAGTCACGGATTTTCTGGCTCGGTTCAATGAAGGTTCTTCCGATGTAATGATTGCGCGTCATTCCTTTTTCAAAACGTATTCCTGATTCCATTGCATATCCAAGTGCGGCACTTATTGATGAATCCGGAATCGGGATAACAAGATCTGCTTCAACAGGTGAGTCGATAGCAAGCTGTCTTCCCAGTTTCAGTCTCATTTCATGAACAGAATGCCCGAAGATGAAACTGTCAGGACGGGAAAAATAAATATATTCGAAAACACAGAGTGACTGTTTTTTTACATTTATGTTATCAAAAGGATAAAATGATTCAATTCCATTTGGACCGATTTCAATCAGTTCGCCAGGTTCAATGTCGCGGATAAATTCAGCATCAATTATATCAAATGCACAGGTTTCACTTGCAATAGCATAGGCTCCATCAATTTTCCCGAGGCAGAGAGGTCTGAAACCGAAAGGGTCTCTGCAGGCGTATATTTTTTCACGGTTCATAATAAGTACAGAATAGGCGGCCGTCAGCTGTTTTAATGCATGAATCAATGCATCTTTGAAATCATTATATCCGCTTTTGGCCATCAGGTGGATTATTATTTCGGAATCGATGGAAGTCTGAAAAATACTGCCTTCATCAACAAGTTTACGGCGCATGTCTTCCGTATTTATAAGGTTGCCGTTATGTGCCAGTACAATAGGTCCCAGTCTGCTTTCAGCTCTAAGAGGCTGTGCGTTTCTTAAAAAGGACGAACCGGTTGTGGAATATCTGTTGTGGCCGATTGCCATTGTACCTTTCAGGTTTTCGATATGATATTCTGTAAAAATATCAAGAACTTTACCCATTCCGGCATACCGGTAAATGTGATGAGTATCCGAAGAGGCAATTCCAGCAGATTCCTGACCTCTGTGCTGAAGGGCATACAATCCAAGGTAGGTAAAATTAGCTGCCTGTTCATGGCCGTATATTCCAAAAATACCGCACTCTTCTTTGGGTTTGTAATGAGAAGATTCTATGGTATTGCACATAAAGGAAACTCCCTTGTTTAAGTATTATGGAGATAATTTAATATGTTTGAATATTGTAAAGTTTTTTATTGATTAAATCCCAGATTTTATTACATTATCCGCAGTTTGTTTTAAAAATGAATAAAGACATAAATGATAAAAAGTAAATGGAGAAAATAATGGGTTATGACATGTCAGGAACGTACATCCTGCTGGGAGTAATAATAATACTGTGTATTGCTGTACTTATGTTTATATAACGGTAAACTTGATTTAGTGTATATTTTATACATTAATGTATCAAAAATATCAGAAAGTATTTTAAAACATTAAATATCTTCAATTTTTTTGTAAATTGAACTTAAGGCATTTCTTAATCCCGGTTTTTCGTTGATACGAATTTTTTCCGGCAGGACATCAGGAATATCTCTGTATCCGACTGCAATTACTGTGACAGGATCGTAATCACCAGAGATTTTAAAATTTTTTATAAGCAAATCATGATTAAATCCGGCCATGGGATGAACAGCGATTCCTCTGTTTTCAGCTTCGAGTGCTAAAAATCCGAATGAGGTTCCGGCATCGAAAAAATGCCATCTATTGAATGAATTATTATGGGAAAAATTTTTTCTTGCAAGAATTATAATAAAGGCAGAAGCATTTTCTGCCCAAAGTTTATTACTTTCTGAAAGAACATCAATTACTTTTTCATTTTCCTGTCTGGTCACGGAGATAAGGAAAAACCACGGCTGCTCATTATACGCAGAGGGTGCATATCTGGCTGCTTCTATAAGAGGAAGAATGTCATTTAATGTAAATTGCTTTTTTTTAAAAGATCGTGATGACCACCTGTTTCTAATAACATCCAATACATTGAAATTAAAATCTCTTTCCATTCTTTTCTCCGAAGGCATTGTTATAATACTTTAGCATTTAATCAGCAAATAACTATTTATTTTGTTTTAGCCGCCAGAAAAAGAAAATTTTTTAAAAAATTTCCATTTTTCCCGTTAGTAATATAGAGGTATTAATTTATGAATGGAATATTTCATACCAGTTTGTGTGTCAATCAGGATGTTTTATTGAAAATAAATACTGTTTGCACAGAATTGAAAATTACAAAAGCATTGCTAATTAAGAAAATTTTGAAACATGCTTATAAACATTTAAACAAGAATTTGTCCAGTATCGGACTTACGCGTTATCAGAAAAGAATTAAAGATGTTAAATTGAAATGTCAGCGTATTGATTTCAGCAGATCGGAATGTAATGATTTCCTCCAGTCCCGCTTTA
>JAFGJZ010000123.1 GCA_016928815.1 Spirochaetota bacterium | reverse complement strand
GCCGAGAACAGAGCGGTAACATTATGGACATCGGATTTGACTTATACTGCCAGATGCTTGATGATACCGTACGGAGACTTAAAGGTGAAAAACACAGAAAAATCATCAGAACTCCGGTATTTCTCAAAGTGGATACTTTCATTCCTGATGAGTACATTTCAGATCAGAAACAGAAAATTGAGTTTTATAAAAAATTTGAAAGCTGTGAAAATGAAAACGAAATTGATACTGTGATGGAAGAAATTACAGACCGTTTCGGAAAACCACCCTATAATCTCCTGATACTGATTGAGCTTGAAAGAATCAGGGCTATTTCAACAGAACTCCAGATTGAAGAGATAATAGAAGGAGAAATGGCAATACGAATAAGAATGTCTTCAGATGCGAAAATTGTAACAAAAAAGCTTCTTGAGATACTTAAAACAGATAAGAGAATTATGCTTGATCCTAAAGACAAGGAAGTTCTCATCTGCCGTATTTGCGAAACGGATGCTGAAAAAAAGCTCTTTGAACTAAAAAAGTTGTTGCAATCATTTACCTAACAAATTTCCTATTTCTAGTAATTCCGGTAAAACTATTATTAAAATAAAAATTTAAAAATACCATTAAATTAACATAAAAAAAGGAAAATAAAATGAAAAAATCTGTTTTGATTACTCTTTTCTGCATAATTACGCTAAGTTCATGCGGGAAGGAATGGGTTGCAAAAATTGAAGGCAAATCACCATCCAAAATCTATATTGATGAATTTAATTCATTATATTATGCACAGCATAGAATGAGTTACGGTGAAGAAAAAACAAATGAGGAAATTGACAAACTCGCGGAAAACCTGAACTACATTCAGAGAAATCCTCTTCTTGACAAGAAAAAATTTCTTGATCAGCTCATACAGATCGAACTTGTTGTAAACAAGGCTAAAAATGATAATTTCATTGAAAATGACGAAGAACTACAGTCCTATATAGATACATATACCCAGGGAGCAGTGGTTAATTTTTATGCTCAGAAAAAATTCAAGGACAAACTTGTAGTTTCAGATGAGGAAATTGCAAAAGAATATGAAACCAACATGGAAATGTTTAAAAATGCTGATATGGATAAGGTTGAAAATTATATCAAACAGCAGCTCCTTCAGAAAAAATTCGTTTCTCTTGGAAATGAGCTTATAGAAGAACTTAAAACAGGATCAACAATCGAAAAAAACGCTGATGTAATTAAGAAAATTAAAAATGATGAAACAACTGAAGATAAGGACTGGGTTGTTAAAATTGACGGAAAGGAACTGAAAGCGAAAGACTACATCACACTTTATTATTCACAGCTCAAAACCCTTTACAATACTGATAAAGAACATATTGATACATTGAGAAAGACCCCGGAGGCAGTTGAAAAAAATCCTCTGCTCAGTCATGACGGTTTTATCGAACAGTACATTCGACAGGATCTTATGTATAAAAAGGCTGTCGATGATAAAGTATTTGAAACAAACCCTGATCTGAAATCACTTATAACACTCCAGGAAAAAAACCTTATTATGTCATACTATCTTAAGGATAAACTTGGAAAAGAAACTGAAGTAACAGAAGATGAAATTACGGGTTTCTATCAGCAGAATGCTGATAAATTTGCGAATGTTCCGGCTGACCAGGCTGAAAATTACATACGCCAGCAGATTTCTCAGCAGAAGCTGCAGCGGGCAATGTCCAATTTTATTACAGCCTTGAAAGAAGAAAGCAAAATTGAAAAAAAACCCGAACTTTTTACAAAGACCGAAGAACAGAAATAAGAAACGATTGTAAAATAATGCAATAAAAAAACCGGTAAATGAAAATTACCGGTTTTTTTATTTATTGACTTTTCATAATTCCTGGAGTAAAATATTGTAATATTTTTGAAATTGGGATATTAAAATGAAAAAAATTTTTATCACTGTATTTATTCTTTCTGCAATCACGTTCTGTTCTACACCGCAGGGTGTGAAATATCTGAAAAATCCCGTTTCCGCGCGTTCTTCAATTGCAGTAATAATTGACTGTCCGAATGATATCAAAAATGTCGTTATGGCGGAATTTCTGAAAAAAGGCTACAACGTTAAAGCCGTAAACGCCTCCGATATGTATACACTAAGTGACGTGTTTGATATTAATGATTATTCCAGATTGGCATACAGGAATTCTGAAATTCTGAGCGGTCAGAAGCTCTATGAAAATGTCTATAAAATGCATATTTATAATTTCGAATCAAACAAGGCTGACATGCTTAATGAAATGAAAAACAAATGGCAGGTAAATTATCTGATTCTTCTTGAACTTTCCGACTGGAAAAAAATAAGCTGGGCTAGAGCTATTGACCTTAATTCCATGGAACTTATCTGGGTGGAGAATTATCCTACAAAGTATAAAGATACGCTTGATGATGTTGTCACATACTTCATATCGAGTATGTCAGCCAAATAGTCATGTTTAAAAAATTATTTTTTCTTACATTATTAACCTTTATCACTGTTGAAGTTTTCTCTGCTGATTATACCTTTGCCTTCGGATACCTTAAAAATTCTTCCAAAGACAAAAGCTATGATTATCTGGAAAAAGTTTTTTCAAATTCTCTGGTATCATCTTTTAAAGGCAGGGATATTGATCTGCTGCGGGCATCAGAAATAGAATCAGAACTTGAAAAGAAGGATTTAAAACTCCTTTATGAGTATTCAGAAGACCAATTAATTGATCTCTGCGACATAATTGACGCGGATTATTTCATGTATGGAAGTTTTATCCCTCTGGATGATTACTATGTCCGTCTGGTAATCAGCATTTACAGCAGAAATACTGATGAACTGTTTACCTTCGAGACTATCGGGAAACTGGAGACTGAAATATTTTCACTGATTGATACTTTATCGGCAGTTCTTTTCAATGCAGCAAGTTCAAGAGTTTATTATAAAAAAGACGTAATTGCTGATAATTCAAAACTCAGTATTATTACAAATCTGGAAGCTTCTGAAATGAATGAAATGTATTCCGTCTTCATGGGCAGTAATTTTGAAATTTCAACTGTTCAGTCAACTGATCTCGAAAATTCTGTAAGTTCGGATGAACTTCAGTATTTTTATGATCTCATCTCATCAAAAAACAGTTTAAAGAAACTGAAGGACAGTGAACTTAAAAAAGAAACGAATTTTATTTATGGAAGCTGGATGGATGCAGCCCAGTCTCAGCAGACCAAACAGGATAATAATTATATTAATTTTTATTATTATGACTATCCCGAATCAAAAAAGAAAGCGCTTGAAAATCTTTCAAAAAGCACCAAAAACAACGATTATCTTCTGATTATTCATTTTAACCGAAGCCGTACAAAATCATTTGTAAGATGCATTGATTTTAAAACAGGAAATCTCATCTGGATGGAAAGAAATATTACTGCAGATAAGGAATCAAAAAAGAAATATAAATCAAAAATTATGCAGCAGACTGATGAAATAATTAAACATTTCTATCTTACATCTTCGAGTATTCCAGAAGAAGAAGAAAAAAAATAAGAGTACATTCTCTCAACTGAAAAAGTCTATGATTATTTATTCAACCCTTTTTAAGACCAGAGTCGTAGTATCATCATGCGGTGGAGTATCCTGCCGGAAATTATCCACATCAGTTACTATTAAATCTACAAGATCCTTTGCGTTTTTATCACTGTTCTTCACTATCAGATGCTGAAGACGGGTTCTGCCGTATTCCTCTTTAACCGAATTACGCATTTCAGTAATACCGTCCGTGTAAAGAACAACGATATCACCTACATTGAAAGGCACCTCAGTCTGAAGATACTCAACATCATCCATAATCCCTATCGGTACACCGTCCAGTTTAGTAAGAGTACATTTATGTCTGGATGCCCTGTAACAGAATAACGGTCCATGTCCTGCATTTGCAAAAGAAAGCATCTGATTCCGGCGGTCATAAATCATAAAAAACAGTGTCGCAAATTTATCAATTGCGAAATCAGCACTAAGCGCATTATTGATACTGTCCACAACCTGTGCACATTGGACGTTTTCACTCTGACGTATTGCGGTGACAAATACCGTTCGGATCATTACCATTACAAGTGATGCCGGAATACCCTTGCCAGATACATCACTGATTAACGCACCTACCCTGTGCTCGTCAATATCAATAAAATCAAAATAATCTCCGCCGACTCCTTTTGCGGCTTTTGTATAACCCTTTATCTGTATTCCTTTTTTATTGTAAAAACTGCTTGGATTCAGCCCCTCCTGAATTTCCTTGGCTACCTCCAGCTGCTCTTCCATGATCCTGTTTTCAATTTCCTTGTCCTTTGCATTTTTTAACTCACCGGTCATATCGTTGAACTGCCGCGCCAGAAGCCCGATTTCATCATGTGAATTTACTTTGATCTTATGATCAAGATTACCGGTTCCGATAATCGAAACTCCTGTTGAAAGTTTTTTTAACGGTCTGGTGGTTATCCATGCGATTACATAGGCAATAATGAATGCCGTAATGATAAAACCGACTGCTATGTACATAATTACTTTCTGCACCTGTGCAATCTGGTATCGGATAAGTTCATCTGAAAACCCCATTCTTATGGTGGCAAGTTTCTGGGACTGGATGCTGATATGATAAACCGGAAGTGAAAAATCGAATATTATGCCTTCTTTGTCTTCGTTATCGGCTATATCCTGCCTGATAATTTTTTTTGAATCATTATTTTCCAGTGCTTTTTTTGTTACATCATCAGTTAATTTTAACGTCGTATCAACCGGGGTACTGATTATTTTTTTTTCATCATTTTCAGTTTTTACAGCATTCTTGAAAGATACTGCCTGAAGTGAGCCGTCATTATTTATGAAATAGACATATCTGATGGATTCTATGCCTTTAAGATTTTCAGCTGTCTGAATCATACTCAGCTCATCCTGATATGTCATTGCAGGAATGGCAATTGCCTGAAGGTTAACAATTTCCCTTTCAGCGTTCTGGATAATTGAATTTCTGAGAAGACGGCTTTCATCCTCTATAAAATAGTAGGACATTGCTACAACTACCATTGCGGTCAAAAATATCATTGCAAGGGCGAATTTATACTTAATGGAAAAATAAATACGGTTCTTTTTCCCTGATTGCTTTTTCCCGTTTTCCTTTTTGCTCATATCACCGGCTTAATAAATCTATTGTTCTTTTTATGTTATTTTTAGCTTTAACATGTGTTGGATCAATTGCAAGCACTTTTCTCCATTCCGAGATGGCTCCTTCAAAATTTCCTTTAGCATACAGGTCTATCCCGTTAAAATACAGTGTACGGACCTGGGCTTCCTGTGCGGGAGTAAGCCGTGTAGTCTGTGCCGATGAAACCGCAATTATTGATTCCGATTCCATTTTATTCAATGCAATGGCGGCTTTTGAGTTATTCGGATCATTTTCCAGAATAACTTTAAGGTTAGCCATCGCTTTGGCCCTGTTTGCGGCGCCGCCGGCCGTATATACTGATATTGCCTCATTATAAAGCGCATTAATTCTTGCCGGTGAAAGTTTCGGAGCAACATATATTTTTTCGGTTTTACGCGTGGAAGCAATCAGCTCATCTATTTTCGGATAGTTTTTATCTATTGATTTTATCAGATTAAAAATGTAAAGCGCATCCTCATATTTTTTTGCTTTCACCAGTTCATTGGCTTCAGTTATTTTACCTTCCGCAAACTTACTGAAAGTTTCAGGATTCAGCTTGAACTGGCATAAAAGAAGATATTGTCCGGCAATCTTATTCTTCGGGAAAATGGACTGTATCTGTTCCCAGCGTTTCAATGATTCGGCATAATCCCCTTTATCATATAAGGATTTTCCCGAGACAACAAGAGGATTAATTATTCCGAAGTAAGGGGAATTTTCATCAATTTCCTGTTCCGCCTGCTGCTGAAGAGCTTCCTTGGCAGTTGCAATATATTTTTTTGCAGTTTCGCTCTGAGGATTTAAAATAAGCATTTTTTCAAAAGAAGATACTGCAGCCTTATAGTTACCCTGACTCATGTAAAACAGACCGTTCTGAAATTCCTTATCAAGCTCCTGCTGCCGCCTCAGTACCATACGCTCTTCATAGGCTTTTTTCAGGGCGGGTATGCCGGCAATCCGTGCCTTTGCGTCCTTATAATTTTTCATTAAAGCCAAAGTGTTGTTCAGATCATCTTCGGCCTGATTGAAATTATCATTTTTCAGGTTATTAATTCCGGAAATGTAGTATTCCTCTGCCTGCAGCCTTCTTCGTTCAAGATTTTCCGCACTGTCAAGAAGATCCCTTACATAGGCAATTTTATCCTTGGCATCGGTATTCTCCGGATCGATTACAAGTATCTGTTCAAACTCGGTAATGGCTTCCTTGTATTTTTTCGCGGCAATCAGTTCATCGCCTTTCAGAAAGTATGTTTTAAGTTTCTCCCATTTCAGACGGTTTTCAAGAGCAAGTTCAGCCTTCCTTTTTTCTTCTGAAGCGAAAATGTCTTTCGGTAAAAGAACAAGCATTTCAGTAAGATCACTGATCGCGTTTTCATAGTCATTATTTTTCAGAAACCCGGCGGCACTCAGTTTCAATGCATTGTATTTTTCAAGTTTTTCAATCGCGAGTCTGTTTTTTTCTCTTTCATTTTTCAGTTTTGAATTAAGTCTGTCCATGCGTTCTTTCAATGCTTTTAGTTCAGGATCATTTGGATCAATCCTGTAGGCGATGGTAAAATTTTCAAGTGCGGCTACAGCATTTTTTTCACCTTCATCAAATGTTTCCTGATTCAGGGTATCAATCGCATTCCGGAAATATACTTTTGACTTCTGAAATGAAAGATCCTTTTTGTGCTTTTCTTCATATACCATTTCTATTTTCTGCTGGATTCTTTCATTAGTCGGATCCAGTTCAAGAGCCCTGAGCCATTCAGTAATGGCTTTGTCGAAAAGTTTCTGATCATAATACTCCTGGGCCTGCCTGTTCAATGCATCAACGGATTGAGCATACAGTAGCAAAGGCAACAGGATTATGATAACAGAAAGGAAATTCCTAATTATATTTATTATCGATAAATATGGTTTCATCTACTTTATATTCTTTGCCCTTTTTTTCTACTATTAAGATACTATTAATATCGGATTTTTTCACCTTTTTCGCCCTGTCTATTCCGTAAAATGATACATTAAGACGGAAACGCAGAATATTTCCGTCATCATAATACTTTTTAATATCAAGAATTACTGGCTGTTCAGGATAATAGTAACGGTACTTTTCATTAAACTGGGTTTCCGATTTTACATATTTAACCATATTTTTATAATCGGTATAATTAAGATCTCTGATTGAAATTGTCCATTTCTGCAGAAAAGCAGTAATTTCCGGTTTATAATCCTTCTCTTTCTTACAGGAAAACAATCCTGCAGTTAAAAACAGAATTAAAAGAATAAGGGCATACTTTTTCATAAAATCTCCATAATTTCACGGGAATTGATTCCGGCAGTATAATTATTACAATTATAATTACAATCAGGAATCTTCGTTTTCGGAAAAAACATAAGCTGTAAATTTTTCAATTTTTACACCATCATCTTTCCAGCTTCCGGGAGCAAGTCCGGCTTTCATGCAGGTATGTTCAAGAAAAGTTTCCCTGTTCCAGTTTCTTTCCGCTGCCACCTGTGGCAGCAGAAGTCCGCTTGAAAAACCCTTCGATATTATTAAACCGTCACGGCCGGGAGTAATGTCATTGAAATTCTGTACGGTTTCAACCGGTGATAATACGGATACTTCAATATCAATCTGATCAAATTCATCCGCCGACAGTGCACTGAACCGTGGATCTCTGAAAGCTGCCGCAACGGCAAGATCATAAATCGTTTCCCTGAAAGTTTTAATTCCCTGAATGTAACCGATGCAACCCCTGAGATTTCCATGAATATGAAGAGTGACAAATGCTCCGTATTTTCCTGAAAATAAGGAATCTGAAAAGTCAAGATCAGATTCGGAGTAATCCATTTTAATCCTTAATTTTTCAGCTATGACAAGTCTGATATATTTAAAAACTGTAATTTTGACCGATTCGGATATTGTAATCATTTACTTCCTCCATGAATCACGGCTGAAAGATAACCGACCACCTTACTTTTATCACCTGCAGTATCACCCGAGTTTTTATATGAAATTTCGGTAATTTCCCCCGCTCCAAGCATACGTGCAAACATCATTCCGGTAAGAACAGGCGCAATTCCGCATGCTTCCGCTTTCCCGTCAGATATTAATTTATAGAGTTTTTCAGGATTATACTCTGCAAAACAATTAATAAATCTGCGGTCAATTTCCACCGCAGCATCATATTTGTGAAAATGAGACAGATCAGTGGAGATAATTGTCATAAACGGTCTTTTTTCCCTGGAGAAAACTTCATGCAGTTTCTCTGCCGCTTTTTTCATTTCCTCAAAACTGACTGTTGATATTATAACCGGTACTACGGAGGCATCCGGGAACAGTCTCTGAACAAACGGTATTTGCACTTCCAGAGAATGCTCCATTTCATGTATCTCAGGATGAAAGGTAAATCCGGACAAACCGAGCAGACTGTGGCCGATTTCCTGATCAATCACCGATATTCCCAACGGAGTTTCATAAGTACCCTCCGGAATAACTGTTGCGAAATTACCGCTTTTCAGCATTCCCCTGTGTGAAAGGGCAAGAATCAGAACAACCTCTAATTTTTCTTTCTGAATCTGCTTAAAGCTGCATCCGGCAACCGGACCGGAGTACACATATCCTGCATGGGGTGAAATCACAGCTTTAATATTACTAATATTTTTAAATTCAGCAGCTTTAATGAAATCATCAATCTGCTTTCTCAGCTCTGATGGGCTGCCGGTATAAAATGCTCCGGCAAAGGCGGCTTTTCTATTCATTTGCGCCTCCGATTTTTTTGTCAATTATCGCCAGAATCTCATCCGCTACCGCGTTTTTTGAAGCCATTTTTATTTCATGAATATTTCCGTCTTCGGAAATGACGGTTACCCTGTTGGTGTCAGTATTAAATCCGGATCCGGGTTCGGTTACGTCATTAAGGCAGATCATATCCATATTTTTTTTCTTTATTTTGAGCATTGCGTTTTCTATAAAATTATCCGTTTCAGCGGCAAAACCGCAGATAAACATATTCTTCATGTTATTTTTTTTTATATGATCACTCACTGATTTTAATATATCAATATTCAGGATAAAATCAAATGAAAGCTTCGAACCGGTTTTTTTAATTTTACGGCTGCTGAAAGTTTCGGGTTTATAATCAACCGGTGCTGCTGACATGATAATTATGGAACCATCCTTAAGATTGTTCCTGACTGCAGTCAGCATTTCAAGATTGCTTTCTACAGCTATTGAAGTACAGGTTATTTTTTCTGAAACGGCGGTATCCACAGGTCCATGAATGAACATCACATCGTCAGAATAATTCCGAGCTGCCTGTACAAGAGCAGCTCCCATTTTACCGCTGGAAGCATTCGAGATAAATCTAACCGGATCAAGATATTCACGCGTCGGCCCTCCGGTTACTATAATTCTCCTACCTGATAAGGCTGAGTGCATCTTCATATATCTTCTCCACCGGGGCAAGTCTGCCGTATCCCGTATCACCGCAAGCCGCATCACCGCAGTCCGGTCCTGTAAAAGAGACACCGTCATTTTTAAGAGTGTCCACATTTCTAATCACTGACGGATGAGTCCACATGTCCGGATTCATTGCAGGTGCAATCAGTACGGGGCATTTCATTGAGAGATAGACAGTCGTAATAAGTGAGTCAGCAATACCTGAAGCGAATTTTGAAATTACATCAGCCGTGGCGGGAGCTACAACAAAAATATCTGCAAACTGTTTGAGAGTAATATGCTCCATGGAGGTTCTTCCGGTAAACTGCGTTACATGTACAGGATTTTCAGACAGCGTTTCAAAAAGCAGGGGGCTTATCAGTTTTACGGCATTATCGCTCATCACTATACGTACATCATTTCCGCTTTTTTTAAACAGCCTGACAAGCTCACAGCTTTTATATATGGAAACAGAAGATGTTACGCCTAAAAGTATTTTTTTCATGACATCACCTTTTAAATATTTTCTCAAATTCAGTTTTAGAAATGCTGAACAGAAACGGACGACCGTGAGGACATCTGAGTTCATACCGGCCCGAAAATACTTTTTCTGCCAGCAGCAGCATTTCATGATTCGTGAGATAGTCATTTCTGCGTTTTGCGCTGTGACATGCAATCCGTTCCACGACTTTTTTATCAATATTGTGTCCGAAGTCAGTTTCATTTTCAATATGCGAACAGAAATCTTTTAAAAATTCTGCAATGTCCGGATTTTTCAAAACAGCAGGATAGGATGAAACCGCAAATGAAGTATCAGAGAACGGTTCAATATCAAACCCTCTGTTTTTAAGAATGTCAATGTTTTCAACAATCAGATTATATTCATCTGAAGGCATCTCAATGTTTTCAGGAAACATGAGTTCCTGAGATTCCATCCCCGAAGTTTTATCAATCAGCTGGTCAAAAATAATTCTTTCATGCGCAGCATGAAAATCAATAATTTTCAGATTACCTTCTTTTTCAAGAAGAATATATACACCGAAAATTATGCCGATCAGCTGGAATTCCTCCCGTTCAGAAACAATTTCATGGTACACCTCCTCCGCCTCAGACAAAACAGCACGGGAAATAAAACTCTCAGTATTTTCCGAAACTGAATTAGCACCGGAATGGACGAAAGACTGTGACTCCTTAAACAGCCGGGGCGGATAATTATCAGATTCAGCATTATCAGGTAATTCATATGACTGATTGATATTTTTTTCCTGAAGGATAATTTTATGTTCCTGGCTGCCGAGTATTTTTTTCGCAAACCCGTATATCAGCGTGTCAATGTATCTGGAATCAAAAAATTTAATCTCCCTTTTTGCAGGATGAACGTTTACATCGACAAGTTCCGGATTGATCCGGATGAAAATAAATGCTGCAGGATACTGCCCGTGATGAAGAATCGCATCATATGCTCTCTGGAGGTGAAATGAAAGATTTTTATAATCGACCGCCCGCGAATTAACGTATAGAAACTGATATTTTCTGCTGGGTCTGGAAAAATCAGGACCTGAAATGAAACCGTTTATTGAAACCTGCATGTCATTAACACAGTCCTCAAGCAGAGATGTGCCGAATTCAGGTCCGTAAATGTCACTGATTCTTTCCAGAACGGTATCCCTCTTTTTCAGAATCACCGGTTTGGAACCGTTCATTTCAAGACGGAATGTTATGCCGTTAAACGGAACTGAAAGTTTGTGAAATATTTCACGGATCAGCTTTGCCTCAGTTGAATGGGCTTTCAGAAATTTTTTTCTTGCCGGTGTATTGTAGAAAAGTTTTTCAACAATGATTGTCGTTCCGGCCGGACCGGCATAATCGGTAATTTCCGTTTTTGCATTTTCTGAAACAAGTTTGGAGCCGGTCTGCTGTTCTCTCTGTCTGGAAAAAATTGAAAGTCTTGATATGGAAGAAATGCTTGAAAGTGCTTCGCCCCTGAATCCATGGCTTAAAATCGAATTGATATCCTCAATCCGGCTGATTTTTGAGGTTGCATGTTCCTTAACCGCAAGCTGAATGTCCTCCCGGGCAATTCCGCATCCGTTGTCGGAAACAAGTATTTTCCGTAAACCCGATTCTTCGATTTCCACGGAAATTTCATCCGCGCCGGCATCGATTGCATTTTCAATAAGTTCTTTTACTACGGAGAAAGGTCCTTCAACCACTTCGCCCGCAGCAATCATATTTTTGACATTATCCGGGAGTTCCTTAATTCTATTCATATCCATACCTGATATTCAAAGAATACTAAACAGTGAAAAGATGCAAACTTTTTTTATGTTATTTTTAAAAGAAGAAAGTTAAAAGATGATAAAAATGTGTACTGAAATCTGAAAGCGGATGGCTGTTAATTTGATTTATATTGATAAGGGTAAATGGCAAATTTACATAATGAGAGTGATGAGCGGTTTGCTCAACTTTACCTATTCCGATGCTGCATCGAAGCTGTATCGAAGCTGTATCGAAGCTGTATCGAAGCTGTATCGAAGCTGTAACCACGGGGGCATTGACCTTACAGGTATAATAAACGACGGATATTCCTTTTCTGTGAAATATGATCTGATTTTTAACACAAATTTAGTTTTTCGAAACGGTCTGGTTCAGACCATTTTATTGTGTCCAAAATAATATCCTATCTGTTACGTAGCAGGTATGTTACAGGTACGTACCTGCAGCAATGTGACATAATAAAACTATATTTGATAGAAATTTACTGCTTCCAGGTAACATGACAGGTAATTGACAGGCGATTTTTATGGCTTTTCAGATGATTATTTGTAACCGGTTAAAAGTTAATAGTTAATAGTTAGATCGAAAAATCTTACACCTGAAATTAACTTTCAGTATTTCTACATTAACTTTTTACTTCCGACGTTCAACCTTCATCTTTACAAACTTTATTAACTTTACAAACTTTACAAACTCAATACACATCATCAGGAGTATTCCCCTGAAAATAGTTATTTTCCAAAGTAAGAAAAGTGACATTATTTTTATAAATGGCACCGCCGTTCCCCGTTGCTGAATTATTTATAAATTGGCAGCTTTTTACATAAACAAAATCATTGGATTCTAATAAAATCGCTCCGCCGTTTCTACCTATTGCATACTTATCAAGATAATTATTTATAAAAACACAGTCAGTAATTATTACTTCATCACATAAGGAAAAACTAATGGCACCTCCATTTGCAGCACCGGAATGGGCATAATTTCCATTAAAAACACAATTTTCTGAAATTTTAGCTATACCATAGGAGACTGAAACAGCCCCACCTAATGTTGAATAATTATTACTAAACTCGCAATTATCAGAAATATTTAGTATGCTTTTTAGTGGATCATCAAGCGGGTTTTTTTCAGAAAGAATCGCTCCTCCCACCAATCCATGATTCCCGGTAAACTTACAATTATTTGAAATATTTATTATGCTGTTAACTGATAAAATAGCTCCACATCTTGAACCTGCACTGTTACTGTCAAAAACACAATTGTCTGAAATATTAACAGTACTGGAAAGCGAATAGATAGCACCACCTGATGAACCAGTATTTCCTTGAAAAATTGAGTTAAAAATATTTAATCGAGTGCCAGAATTACAGTATATTGCCCCTCCATCACTAGTTGACGTATTTTCCTTGAAAATACAATTATCCACATTCAATATACTATTACTAAAACAATTTATTGCTCCGCCAAAATCACCTGATATATTCGATAAAAACTCACAGTTTCTTAAATTCACTTTTGAGTTTGTGTTTATATACAGACTATTACCAACTGTATTTGTAAAAGTAAATCCATTTATTGAAACAATATCTCCAGAAATAGTTAACATATTACCAGTTATACTTCCTGTAATCAAAGACCGCCCTCTGGCATCTTCGCGTTTTGTCTCGTCACCCCGGAACCCGCCGTACAATGATACTGAACGAGAAATGACTAATGCCGGGGCTGTACCCGTCCCAAAATCAATATCACCGGCTACCCAGATCTCATCACCGGCTGAAGCACCTGTTATTGTTGCCTGTAAATCATTACGGGCATTTGCCCAGCCGCGTCCGGTTCCGTTAGTTGCTGCTCCGATTATCACACATATCGGTTCCTTAAAATCTGAAAATTCATATATTAAATCATTCATGTCATTAAAGCATGACATCAGAGTTATTAACATCAGCAAAATGATTATGGTTTTCTTTCTCATTTCAAACTCCTTCTATGATAGTGTCTGTGCCTGTGTTAGTACGGCAATGAATAATTACTAATGTAAAGTGAATAGAGAATCCTTGCCGTTAAAAAAACAGATCTCTCCCTGCGGTCGAGATGACAGGCTTTGAATAACTTCTCAATTATAGTTAACTTTTCATTATCATGGTTCGACTCCGCTCTACACAAATTTTTACAAACATAGTAATCAGTAATTACAGATGATTATTTGTAACTGGTTAATAGTTAATAGTTAATAGTTAGATCAACAATCTTATTCCTGAAATCATCTTTCAGTATTTATTACTTCAACTTTCGACTTTCCGCCTTCAACTTTCAACTTTCATTTTTCATTTTTATAACTTCATAACTTCATAACTTTACAAACTTTATAAACTTTATAAACTCAATACCGCTTTATGTCAACAAAGTTGTCGCTATTTTTGAAAAAATTATGCGGCATTGTTTTTTATCTGTTTTCTTTCGTCATCAGGGT
>JAFGJZ010000122.1 GCA_016928815.1 Spirochaetota bacterium | reverse complement strand
TTTTATATATTTTAATTTAATAAATTTGTAATTTTAAGTCAAATTTCATTTAAATAATAATCTTATAGTTATTTGAAGCAAACAAAATAACAAATAATATGGTTAACCAGCAGAAATGATCTATAATAATACTATGATCATTCATATCACCTGAACATAAAGGAGATTCATATGAAATCAATTTCATCTAAAACTGCTCTCGTAACAGGTGCATCTTCAGGAATCGGAAAATCAACAGTAAAAAGTCTGATTTCAGCAGGAGTAAAAGTATATGCAGCTGCACGCAGAACAGACAAAATGAAAGATCTCGAAATACTTGGCGCTCATATAATTAAACTTGATGTTACTGATGAAAAATCAATGACAAAATGTATAAATTCAATTCTTAAAAATGAAGGTTCTGTTGATATTCTTATCAATAATGCAGGATACGGTTCATATGGTTCTATCGAAGATGTGCCTGTTGACGAAGCCAGACGACAGTTTGAAGTTAACATTTTCGGACTTGCAAGACTCACACAGATGGTACTTCCCGGTATGAGAAAAAACAGATACGGTAAAATTGTAAATATTTCATCCATTGGCGGTAAAATTTACACTGGTTTCGGCGGCTGGTATCATGCAACAAAACATGCTCTGGAAGGATTATCCGACTGTCTTCGACTTGAAACAGAACCGTTTGGAATTGATGTGATAATTATTGAGCCGGGCGGAATTAAAACAGACTGGGGAGTAATATCAGCAGATAACCTGAAAAAAACTTCCTGCAATGGAGCATATTCCGAAGCAGCAGAAAAATCTGCAAATGCATTATCAAAAATGTATACATCCGACAAACTCACAAATCCTGATGTCATTGGAAAACTTATTCTAAAATCGGTAACTGCAGATAAACCTAAAACAAGATATTCGGCAGGTTACATGTCATGGATAGCCCTCTTCATGAGAAAACATGTAAGTGACCGCATGTTTGATAAAATTATTAAAATGATGTGACAATAGTAAGACAGAAAATACCCTAATGATAAATAGAATTTTAAAACAGTAATAAAATCGGCGGCAGATAATTTCTATCAGCCGCTGTTTTAATCCTGAATGACGCTTATAAACTGATCCAGCGTCCGTTTTTTTCAGATTCGAACAAGGCATCAATGACTTTCATGTTATTAATCGCATCAGCTGAAGAGGTCGGCAATTTCATCTCACCCCTGACAGCTGCTGAAAATTCATGGAGCATGATTTTATATTGATCAACCGGTTCAAACATGACTTCACGGGTTCCAAGCCCGCCTGTTACAACAAGTTTTGAAGGAACATCATTATAAGTATTAAATGGCAGTTCAAGACTTAAACGTCCTCCTGTTCCGATAACTTCAACACGCTGTGCAGGAAAAGCTGATGTACTTACGGAAAAAACGGATGTCAAATTTCCAAAATCAAGCATTGCAGAAGCAAGTGTATCTGTTGATTTATCATCTGCTCTTTTTACCAGACTGACTGCACGTTCCGGTTCGAGTCCGGTCAGAAAACGGGATGAATTAATGCAGTAACAGCCAATGTCATATATTCCGCCGCCGCCGATTTCTTTTATATTCCGTATATTTTTTGGATCAGTATTATTATAGCAAAATACAGACTGTATTGTAATTATTTTACCGATTTCTCCCGATTCGATAATCTCTTTTGCTCTTCGCCATGCAGGCTGAAGCCGGTACATGAAAGCCTCCATTACGAGGACGCCTTTTTTCTCAGCATAACTTATTGCTTCCGCAGTTTCAGCAGCATTTAAACCGAAAGGTTTTTCACACAGAACATGTTTGCCTGCATCAGCGCATTTTTTAGTCCATTCCGCGTGCATGTGATTTGGAAGCGGAATATATACCGCTTCGATATCTTTATCTTTCAGAAGTTCCTCATATGAACCGTATGCTTTTGATTCAGGAAACATTCCGGAAATAATTTCAGCTTTTTCAATCGATCGTGAAGCAATTCCGCCAAGGACGATTATGTCCGATTTCCGGAACTGAGGCATAACTCTCATTTTAAAATGTCCCGATACTGAAAGGACACCCCATTTTACTTTTTTCATTCCGACCTCCATAGAATTTTCAGATTATTATTAATTAGAAATGAACAAATCAGATATTGAATAATGATATTATCATCTTTTATCGGTAATTTCAATCAAAATACATGATGAGCCTGATAAATCACCTGAGATAAATATGGTATTCTGATTCGACCATGATAATCCGTTATTTACCGTACCGTTCACCTGTCCGGGAGAACGGTCAACTGATTTAAAAATTATTTTTTCATAATCATTGAATAAATCTTTTATAATTACATAATTAATTAAATCCGGAGTTTTCACTACCGCCATAATTTTTTTTCCGTCAGGAGAAAGTATTGCATTTGAAATTCGATATTTATTTTCGGAAAATGTACTGAATGCAACAGGATGAATTTTATCTGATTTTGATTCCCAGATGTAAAAATAATTTGATTTGAAATCGATAGTATACTGATTCAGTTCATAAAGATATGCAATCAGACCGGTGTCCGTTTTATCTGAATAGTCTATTAAATAAGGAATACTACTCTGTTCATTGCTGTATAAATGATGAAACACCTGCTTGCTGCTAAGATCATAACTCCATATACCGTTTTCAGGTTCAGATCTTTTAACTAAATCAATCGTATAATACAGTCTGCCGGTTTTTGAATTGAGCCATGCACTTAACCATATAGGCAGGTTATTCGGAACCGGTTGAAAAAGCTTTTCAGGAATTCCACCTTTAACTGAAATCTGATAAAAAGCAGCATCTCTTTGCATTGTACTTCTGATAAATATGATGGAATCGCTATTCTGAGTCCATGTTGGAGAAAAATCGATATAATGCTCAATTTCATTAAACCATCCGCCCTGATAATTATCATCTGTAAGATTTTTAATTGTCCAGGTAGATGAATCCAGCAGCCATATGTCACTATCCCGGGCACGTCTATTCCAGTCTTCAGTAAACGCCAGGTAACGGCTGTCAGGTGACCATTGGACATTATTATGATCAATACTTCCTTTAGCGTAAGGAGATTCGTATACGGTTTTTCCAATATACGGGTCATAGATAATTAATGCATCGTTTTTTTTACTGTAACCGGAGATATACTTACCGTCCGGCGAACAATTTATAAAAGTAAAATTTTCCAGTTTAATTTCCTTCCGGTTCAGAATTATAATTTCTTCCGTATCAATTCTGGTCGCAGGAACAACTATGCAGCTTTGTCCGGATAGAACAAATGTGATTAAAAAAAATATAGCAGATTGTTTTAATTTCATACAATACATAAAAAGAAAAACAGATTATTGTCAAACATTAATAGCTTAATCATTTTAAATTATTATTTCTTAAAAATTCTCTCTAAGTATTTCCTTAACATCAGAAATATTGGCAGTTGATTTTCC
>JAFGJZ010000121.1 GCA_016928815.1 Spirochaetota bacterium | reverse complement strand
TGTTGATAAACCGCCGTGTACCGGACGGTATGCACGGTGGTGTGAGAGGTCGACTGACAAACTAACTGTCAGTCTCCTACTCGATTCTTAATTTTAAAAATATCTGGTTCCGGAAATACTTTCAGCAATATTAAATGCATGATCACCGATTTTTTCATAACTGGTAAGCATATCGATAAAAAGAAGTCCGGTATTAACAGTACATTTCTGTTCATTAAGCCGTTTAATGTGATTTTTCCTCATCTCATCACGGATTTCATTGATACGGTTTTCATAAACTTCAGCATCAGGAAGAATATTTTTCGGATTTTCGATGTTATTTGATAATAATTTTAGGAAATCGGAAATATTATCCGTAAGTTCCATTATAGATTTAATTGCTTTATCTCCGAATTCAAGTTTTTTGTCATACTTTCTTCTGATAAGAATAAGAAGTCTTTCACAATGGTCACCGATCCGTTCAAATTCATTAATTGAGTGAAGTAATGCTGAAATCTGCTGACTCTGGTCAATTGAAATTTTTTCCTGGGTTATTTTTACCAGAAATTCAGAAATTTCTTTTTCCAGCAGGTCAAGTGTTGCTTCGAATTTCTGAATTTTTTTCACTTTTTTCCCAAGCTTTTTGTCAGGATTTGTCAGTATTTCCGGAAGAATCAAAAACATTTCAATACATATTTCAGACATTCTTTTTGCTTCGAGTCTTGCCTGATTAATGTTTATTGACGGTGTTGAAACCATGGTGCTTGAAATATATTTTAAATGCGGCATTTCATCCAGGTCATCGCCCGTAATCAGTTTTGTTGCAATTTTAGCAAGAATATTTACGAAAGGCAGAAAAATTATGGTATTGCAGACATTAAATAATGTATGAAACATGGCAAGATGATCGCCAAGTATTGATTTTGAATTTTCTGTTACAGTAAAAGGGTCTCCCGGGATTACAAGGTCAACAATAGGAATAAACAGACTTTTAAAAATCATAAAAACCCATATGACACCTGAAAGGTTGAAAATGAAATGTACAAGAGCTGATCTTTTTGCTGTTTTGCTTGCGCTTATTGCTGCGAGATTTGCAGTTATAGTTGTACCAATGTTTTCACCGAGAATTAACGCACAGGCAGTATAGAAATCAATTATTCCATAAACAGTTAATGTCATTGTCATTGCCATTGTTGCACTGGATGATTGGATTACCATGGTTACGAGTGAACCTACAGCAATTGTACCTAACGTGCCTAAAACGGTATCAGCTTTGTAAGTAGACATTATGTTCATAACAAGATCGGACCCTCTTAAAGAGCTTACTGCTCCGCTCATAATGTCAAGACCAAGAAATAGTAAACCGAAGCCGACAAAAATGTCTCCGATTCCCTTAATTTTATCTGAGTTAATGAAGGAAATAAACAGACCAATTCCTATTGCAGGGAGCGCAAATAAAGTTATTTTTACTTTAAATCCAAGAAGAGCAACCAGCCATCCGGTTATTGTAGTACCTATGTTTGCACCTAATATTATACCTATTGACTGCTGCAATGTCAGCAGCCCGGCACTTACAAAACTAACTACCATAACTGTGGTTGCTGAAGAAGATTGAATTATACTTGTAATTGTAAATCCAGTAAGAACTCCCTTGAAACGGTTATCAGTGGTTTTTGACAGCACTTTTCTCATATTGTCACCAGCTGTACGCTGAAGTGACTCACTCATTATTTTCATACCGAACAGGAAAAGACCTAATCCGCCGAAAATTGTTATAGCAGTATTCATAACAACCTCTTTTATTTTTCAGGACTGCAAATATAAAAAGTCCCGGAAGTAATAAGTGCATGAACAAATTTGCGGATTTATAAATCTAAAGCAGAAAATGTTATTTGCACTGTTATATAGTAGTTATTAAATATCGTTTATTAATCAAGAAAATAATTAAAATAATCGAGAAATACCATATTAGAATCCGGTGAATAATTATTTTGTGCAACAACAGGAATATTGCAGGTTAATTCCTAATAATTTTGTTGCATTAATCCCGTAATTTTTATATCATTACATATCACTAAATTTTCGAGGCTGCAATGAAATCTGCTAAATTTGCTGTTCTTTTATTAATTCTGATTACAGTTAACATAATAAAAGCGCAGGATTTTCCTTCTGAGTATCCGCTGGAATTAAAAATATATCCATTTGAATTTCCGTACAATATATCCGGAGGATACAGTTATTTTGGAATGAATCAGCTGGTTCAGAACTCTGAAAGCTGGACAATTTTTATCCATGAAACTTTTGGAAATCTTCTTATCAGCAGCGGCTGTAATGATTTATTCGCTTTTTTCTTCCTTGGAATATATAATATTTCAATAGATCAGCATCTGCCGTTAGGTTCGCAATGGATGTATCAGGAAGCCCATAGATCTGTTTTGGGCAGCAATGATGTGGAAAGTGCGGATTCAATTTATGAATTTGATTTTAATGTTTCCGATAAAAAAGTTTATGAAGTATCGGATTCTGAACTTGCGTATTTTCATGATACGCATCCGGTTGAGTTTATCAGATCCGTAACTGCAGGATCCGAGCTGACAATTGTAAAATCGACTGAGTTGAAAAAGAATTATTTCTACTCAGGAAAAAGTCTGAAATTCATTCTTCCCAATTTATGGATTAATCAGATAAATCTTTTCTGGAATCTGCAGTTTTCATCAATCAGTACTATTAATGATTCAATTGATGATCTTAATACGAAGGAGAAAAATATAAAGGACCGTGATTTTTCAGGCCCTGAATTCACTACATGGGTCTATGAATTATATCATATGGATGAACCATATTCGAATAGAGGAATTCATCCGTCAGGAACCGGTTATAACCGTTATATATCATATTCAGATCTTTCAAAGGATGAAATTGATTATTTAACCAGAGTTACTTATCTGATGCTGCTTAATTTTGCATCTCCTCAGATGCTCGGAATAAACCGCATGGAAATAAGTGAGACGGAAAATATTTATCTGAATTTTTCGTTTATGACTTTCCTTACTCCCTTTGGATATACTGTTGATTTTAATCTGATGAGCAAGATTAAAGTTCTCGATTTCAGCATTACTTATCATAGTTATGTTAACAATGATAAATATTTTCCTGGAGTTGATTTTGAAATATACCGTCTTCCATTATGGTTTATAAATGATAATTTTTATGCCGGCGGACTTATATCAGTGTGGAATCAGCCTGATGAGCTTCTTTTCAATACAGAGAAATCAATGTTAGGCGGAATGATTAAAGGAGAACTTATTTATAAATATAATGATAAGTTTGAATTTTTTTCGGAATGCGGATTTAAAACAGAAGGATGGGTTGCAGGTCAGCTGTCTCTTGATAATGAATTTACATTCGGAATCGGATTGAATGTCTTAATGTATTGAAAATTTATCAATTATAATATATAATGAGCGGTCTAATAAAAAAATATGGTATTACATTTGTTAAAGTGTTTTTAATTATTACACTTGTGACAGTACTGCTTATTTTTCTTCCTGTTTATTATTCTGTAATATCCATACTGATTCTGGCAGCTTTCTATCATCTTTACAACCTGAAGTATTTCCATGATGTTAAAAAATCTTTTATTGAATTTTACCGGACTGTATCTGATGAATTAGATGAAAACGGCAATAAGGATTCTGATTTAAAAATTGCAGAGTTTTCAAATAAAAACATATGCAGACAATCAGTTGTTTTAATTGATACAATAAAAACGCTTAAGCATAAAATAATTTCAAAAAACAACACGATGGGGAATATCAGCATTATTAAAGAGGTTATTATTTCATTAAATAATCTAATATATGAAATGGATAATGACAAGGAGCTCTTTATTAAAGTAATAGAAAAGGGAATAGAGACTATCAAAGGAGCTGATGCCGGTTCACTGTTGATTTTACTTGAAGGAAATCTTCTTGAGTTCAGAGCCTCAGTAGGTTTTAATCAGGATCTGCTTGATTTGACATATCTTAAACTGAATGAATGCTATCTCTGGAAAGAAAGTCAGGGCCGTGTTGATAGATCATATGTAGTTCATCATAAGGAAAGGTATGATTCTGAAATAAATAACACGGAAAATTATAAAAAAATCAAATCGGCTGACATACAGACTTATAAATCCACAATAACGTCTCCAATCTGGATTGAAAACAAGCTTTTTGGGATAATAAATTTTGACGGTGTCAGGGAGAACGCTTTTTCAGATAGTGATCTTGATTTGATGGATTACTTCAGTTATCAGATTGGTGCTATAATAAAAAATCACAAACAGATAGAAAAAGCCATTTATCAGTCACGTTATGATGTACTCACAGAAATTCAGAACAGATCTTTTTTTGAAGAAATTCTCGGGATTTCAATGAAGCAGCAGGTTCGTCAGAATATCCGTTTTCAAATGGTTCTTTTTGACCTAGACAATTTTAAGGAAATTAATGATTCTTATGGTCATCTCTTCGGTGATAAAATACTAAAATATTTTGTTAATGTGGTAAATGATCATAAAAGAGACTCTGATCTTTTTTCAAGATATGGAGGTGATGAATTTATTGCTGTTTTTTTTGTCTCTTCCGTTTCAGATGTCGAGAAAATAGTAAAAAAAATAGAAACATTTCTCAATGAAAAACCGTTCAGGGAAAGATCAGTTGAAGTCTATGTCAGGTTCAGTTACGGAATTTCATCTTTTCCCGATGAAGCTTTAACTTACAATGATCTTGTTTATCTGTCTGATATTAAAATGTATGAAAATAAAAGAAAAAAAAAGTTTGCAAACTAAAAATATATTATCACGGAAGTACCTTCGTTTTCAATACTTTGTATCTGAATTTTAAAATTATGAAGATCAATTATTTTTTTGCAAAGATGAAGGCCGAGTCCGAAACCGCCCTTTTTACTTGTTCGGGCCTTGTCTACTCTGTAGAATGGTTCAAATACATATTTAAGATCCTTTTCTGGAATTCCGACTCCCTTATCCGAAATTGAACATATATTCTGATTCTCTTTTGTTTCGATAATAATTGTTATCGGAAATTTCTCCGTATTGGAATATTTTTCCGAGTTTTCTATGATATTTTTAAGTACTGTAATCATTTTTTTCCTGTCGGCTGGAATTTCAAAATCATTGTTTATAATCAGTTCAAACTGGCTCTTTTTAATTTTTAGATACTTTAAAGCTGTTTTAACGAGATCTGAAAGTTTATATTGTTCCAATTCCAGTTTTTCTTCATATTGTCCGGCTCTTGCCGTTTCAAGTATTTCATTAATCATTATTTCCAGCTCGTCAACATCATCGGAAATACTTTTACTGAAATTTGTTTCATTCATGAGAGCAAGTGCAAGTTTTATTCTTGTAAGCGGAGTTCTAAGTTCATGACTGACATCAAACAGCAGCTGCTCTTTGGAATTAATCATTGTTTTTATCTTGCTGTTCATATTGTTAAAAGATTCTGCCAGAAAACCAAGTTCATCTTTTCTGTAAACGGGTACTTCATAGTTCAGGTTTCCAGAACTTATTTTTTCAATTCCATTGTTAAGATCTTTCAGCGGTTTGAGAAGTGATTTTATGTACAGAAAAGTCAGTACGATGACTATTGAAATTGAAATAAATATGATCGTGGAAAAAGTGTCTCTCGCCATAAATGGAGGAGGATCAATGTAGCTGATTTTGTAAACATTATTGTTATGCTTGATGTTTATAAACATACGCTTCTGATTGTTGTATACGATTACTCTCTGAGTCTGCATTATAATATCCGGATTTTCAAGAAACCTGAGCATATGATGTTTTTCCATTGATCCGGGTGCAGGACCTGTCCCTGGTCTTTGAGGCCTTCGTTCAAAATCCGGAATTTTAATTATCTCAAGCCGGAATTTTTCTTTTATTCTGTCGAATTTTTCAGGAGTGGGGTTTTTTTCAATATCATCGATCAGATACGTAACATAGTTCAGAGTATTATTAATAAAAAACCTCTGATTTATATTAAATTTGAAGCTTAAATAAAACAGAAGAATATAATTAATTGTAATTACGCTTATAACGGTTGTAATCAGAAATTTCGTTAGTATTGAATGTTTGATTTTACTGAAAAATGTCATTTTTCTATCCTATGAATTTATATCCGGCTCCCCAGATTGTTTTAATATACTTCGGATTTTTAGGGTCGTCATCTAATTTTTGTCTCAGCCTGCTGATAAGTACGTCGATAGATCTGTCATATGATTCATCTTCATAACCTTTAAGTTTTTCATATAGCATTTCCCGTGTAATTGTCATACCCGGATTTTCGGTAAATAATTTAAGAGAATAAAATTCCAGTGTTGTCAGGGAAATTTCGTTACCGTTTTTCAGTAAGGTATGTGCTTTGTAGTCAATCTCGATGTCATGAAATTTTTTAACCGATTTGTTGTTCGTCCCGTCCATTCTGCGGAGTATTGTCTGTATTCTCGCCACAAGTTCCCTCGGTTCGAAAGGTTTAGGGAGATAATCATCAGCACCAATTTCAAGTCCGACGATACGGTCTGTGACATCACCTCTGGCAGTGAGCATAATTATCGGTATATTATGTCTTTCCCTGATTTTTTTACATACTTCAAAACCGTCCATTTCAGGAAGCATAATATCAAGTATAATGATATCAGGAGGAGTGCTCTCAATAATTTTAAATCCGTCTGATGGTTTAACGGCTGATGTTGTTATGAAATTATATTTGGTCAGATATTGTGAAAGAAGCATGTTTATTTTTTCATCGTCATCTATTATCAAAACTTTTTTTGATTCCATAAATACCCCGTTTCATGCTGTATTAAGGCAAGGACAGTTTCTGATCAATTAAATCATTTATTTCCTGTCATAATTCATTTGTCAACACAGAGAGTAATTTCCCAGATTTTTTTCAGTAAAGACCGGTCTTAAAAAATAGTTTATTTTCTGCTGTACTGCATAATGTCAATAATATGAATATTTGTGATATTATTGTTTCATTTTGTAACAAATTGTAACAATTTCAGGTAAATATAAATTTTTTAGAAAAATTATTGATATTAAATGAATATTGTATACTTTGTATTAAATATAATTAATCCAAAAATCTCGAGGTTATATGCTAAAAATATTACTGTCCTTTTTGCTTTTTTTATCAATGATTTCATGCGGAAACGGAAAAACGGTTCCTGAAATGGGAGATATCGTTTTTCAGACATCAACGTCATCACAGTCAGCAGCGATAGAAGAGGCCAGTAATTCCAAATATACTCATACCGGCATTATAATCATGCAGAATAACAAACCTGTTGTTCTGGAAGCCGGAAACAGAGTCAGATTTACCGATTTTAATTCATGGATTTCTTCGGGTAAAGGTAAAAATTACCGTATAAAAAGATTAAAAAATTCCGGCAAAATATTAACATCACAGGTCCAGCTGGAGATGTTCAAGGTAATAAACAATTATCTCGGCAAAGGCTATGATTCCAGATTTGAATGGTCTGATGATGCTCTTTACTGTTCAGAACTTGTATGGAAAGTTTTTTCTATCGGAGCAGATGTTCAGCTCTGTCCTTTAAAAAAGTTTGATGATTATAATCTGGATGGTAAACTGATGAAAGATCTTATCAGTAAAAGATACGGCGGCATAATAAATAAAAATGAAAAAGCGGTTGCTCCTGTTGATATTTTTAATTCAGATCTTTTATATGATATTAAATATTAAACCAATGCATCAAAAAAAGTACCGGGGCGGATTGAGCCTGATGTGTTGAAGTTCAGATTTCTGTCTGCTGAATATACTGCATTTTTCTCTGAATACAGATTTTTTAGAATTAATTCCTTTTGTGTATCGGTTGGTTTGGAATAAAAACCGTTATTTTCAGTATAACCGGTTATCCTTTTGATCGGTTCAACCGGTTTTTCCTTATATTTCGGCCAGACATATATTTTTTCCTGTCTGTTTACCGAATTGAAATTAATTTCTGATAGTCCTGATGATATATTCATGTTTAATAATCGGATAATTGTCACTTATTCTTGAATTGAATAAGAATATGTTTTTAGACTTTTTTCAACAGAAATGGGAAAATTATCTGGATTTTGCTGCTTTCAGAAGCATATCATATTCACCAGCTGCATTCCAGAAGATGTAACCGTCCGTTTTGCTTTTCTCAATGGCATTGAGCTGAGTGTTAATATATCCCGGTCCCCATGTCGGAGAAAGCAGATTAAAAGCCTGTATGTATGGACGAATGTGAACTCTGTTACCTGAAAGATAGTGTGCACGGATGCTATTGTGATAAACTATCTGGAAAGGTCTTTCCGCATGAGAAAAAACAGCGTAAAATTTATTCCCGTAATGTGAAGGATACATCATCGGTGATATCGCATCAACATAAAGAGCAAATATCTCAATATCCTGACCCATAATATTTCCGAAATTATACCATGCATTAAAACCGTAAATATCAGTAGAAACTGGAATTTTGAGTTCAGCCTGTGCCTTTTGAAGAAAATCAGCCAGGGCTTCAGATTTATAGGCATCAGTGTCAGTTGAGTTCCGGAATTCACATCTGAATATCGGACCGTCAGTCGGGAAGCGGATGTAATCAAATTGTATTTCATCGAATCCCGCTTTTTCGGCATCTTTGGCAAGTTCTATGTTGTAGTTCTGTACAAACGAAGAAAAAGGATCACACCAGAATTCATGAACAACAGAACCTTTCCACGGCTTTCCGGTTTTTGAATCCCAGATGGCATATTTGTTATTATAGGAATTATACAGCTGTTTGTCTTTAAATACAACCATACGTGCAATAACATGAATTCCATTATCATGAAAAAGTTTAATGTATTTCTCTATTCCGATTTTATTATTTACTGCATTTATCTCATTGGCTGTTGCGTTTGAAGTCTTCATGAAAAAGTAACCGGTATCATCTTTCAAATCTATAACGATTGAATTTATACCGCATTTTTTCATTGTCTGGAGCAGAACATTGCTTTTTTTTCTTAATGTCCACACTGAGGTATAAATTGCTTTTTTATTTGAAGCATTTGTGTCTTTTATAAGAAGACGTTCCGGTGCCAGGTCATTTTTTACAGTTATATTAATACCATTAATATTTATTAAGGCGATAAGATTACAGGGATCTTTGAATATTTCTGAAATTAATTGGGATGAAGAATGCTTCTGCCACAGTTTGTCCTCTGATTTTTTAAAGAATATTGCTTCACTGGTAGAAACATATACAGTATCATTATGAAATTTGATGCACTGTACTGCTGATAGTTCCTTATTTACCAATGGCAATTCCAGATTTTTCCATGTTTTTCCTGAATCCGGAGACATGAAAAGACCTTTACCGAAAAAGAAACCGGCATATATGTCTGTTTTATTTACAGCAATTTCAGAAACAGATTCATAGAAATAATTTTTTCCATAAGTAGGTTCTGACGGCAGACCGGCGGATATGTCCCTGAATGCTGATGATTTAAGAAACAGTCCGTTTGTTGAAGTTCCGGCAAGAGGTTTATTCCTGTTTAAGGCTACGGCAGTAAAATAGCGCCAGTTACCGCGTTCTATTCCTGCTAATGAAACTTCTTTCCAGTTAGCACCTCTGTCTTTAGACAGATAAAGGTTATGTTTGGTTGCGGCAATTAAATTTGCATCATTAAAGTCGAAAGTGGAAATTTTTCTGAATTCCGAATTTCCGCTTAACCCTGTTCTTCTTTTAAAAAGTGAAGGTGTGATGTTTTTCCATGAAGCGGTATCATCACTGTAAAAGATTCCAGATTGCAGTGTTGTCAGATAATAGTTTCCGGAATCATCAGAGGCCAAATCCACAGTGATAAGATTCCTGGGAATGTCGGTATTTAATTTTGAAAACCGGTATCCGTCTGATTTAATGAAACCTTTTTCGCTGTTATAAACAAGAATATTGTTTTCCTTTATCTGCCCTGAACAGTTAAATGAAAAAAATGTGACTATCAGTAAAAAATAAAACCAGATAATTTTATCCGTAATTTTCTTCAAACATTTCCTCGTTTAATATCATATAATTATAACCCTGTTCTGTCAGAAAAAGCTGTCTGTTGTGCGCAAAACGCTCTTCAGCTGTCTGTGAAGTGATTACAGTGTAGAAATAAGCTTTGTTGTTCTCAACTTTCGGACGCAGAATTCTTCCGAGTCTCTGCGCCTCTTCCTGTCGGGATCCGAATGTTCCTGATACCTGAATTGCTACATTGGCATCCGGCAGGTCGATTGAAAAATTAGCCACTTTGGAAACAATAAGTGTTTTAATTTCTCCTGTCTTGAATTTTTTATACAGCTTTTCTCTTTCAAGGGTTGGTGTACTACCTGTGATAAGAGGAAGCTTAAATCTGTCGGCAATTTTATTAAGCTGTGAAATATACTGTCCGATTATGAGAATGCTTGCGCCGGCATGATGACGCAGAAGTACTTTTACAACATCATTTTTAATTTCATTTTCAGATGCGATTCTGAATTTTTCTCTTTCTCCGCAGACGGAGTACTGATACTTTATTTCCTCTGGAAGCTGAACTCTTATTTCTGTACATAGAGCCTGGGCGATCCATGATGATTTTTCGAGTACCTTCCATGGAATATCGTATTTTTTAGGTCCTATCAGACTGAATACATCTGTTTCGAGTCCGTCTTCTCGGATTAATGTAGCTGTTAAACCTATTCTTCTTTTAGATTGAATTTCAGAAGTCATCCGGAATACCGGAGCCGGAAGCAGATGCACTTCATCGTAAACAATCAGACCCCAGTTTTTTGATGAAAATAATGAGAAATGCTGAAAATCGTCTTTTTTATTTTTTCTATATGTTAAAATATTATATGTGGCGATTGTTACCGGTTTAATTTCTTTTTTATCACCGGAAAATTCACCGATATCATCAGCTGTGAGATTTGTTTTATCAAGGATTTCATCCCGCCACTGACGCAAAGCAACGGTATTTGTAACAAGAATTAAAGTCATTGATTTTATAAGATTCATTACGCCGATTCCGACAATGGTTTTACCTGCTCCGCATGGAAGTACGATTACTCCGCTTCCGCCGTCCGCACCTCCTCCTCTGTAAAATGCGTTTACAGCACTCTGCTGATAGTCACGAAGTGCGAATTCCCGTCCGGAGAGCATTAATTTCCGCTGTGAAATTTCAAGAGGGTCTCCTTCTTCATAACCGGCCAGATCCTCAACCGGAAATCCGGATTTAATCAGAGCCTGTTTTATGTGACCTCTATAAAGCGGTTTGATAAGAATATCTCCTGAAGGAAGGTATTCCGTGATATATTTTTCAATGGATTTGTTTCTTACAATTTCATTAAGAAGTAATTTGTCCGTTGATTGAAGAATGAAATTACCGTCAGATTTAATGAGCTTGATAAGACCATACCTTTTCATCTGCTCATTAATAAATATCAGCACATTATCAGGTATTTCATATCTGGAATATTTTAACAGTTTTGTTTTTATATCAGAATAATTGAGTCCGGATGCAGCTGCATTCCAAAGTGAAAGTTCCGTTATTCTGTAGGTGTGTATATGTTCCGGACTTTTTTCAAGTTCCGCAAACGGACTTAATGCATCACGGGCTTCTTCATAGGAGCTGTTGTTAACTTCAAGTAAAATCGTATTATCACTCTGGATAATAGCAGGTTTGTTTGTCATTCGATATGGTTCTCCAACTGAGGATTTAAAATGTAATGTTTCTTAAAAAAAAATATATGTCAAGAATTTATATTATTCACATGGATATAGAAGTATCTCGCCTTCTATAAAGTTAAGATAATAATCCATATCATATTCCAGGTTAAAATCATCTTTATTAATATCAAGACGGACTGAGTCGCAGAAAATTTCTTTGACATTAAGTTTAAAATGCTTAGATTGAATGAACAGCTGAATTATAAATGCTTCATCAAATTCCTCAAGCGTCATTTCGGATAATGAATCAAGTCTGAAAAGTTTAAAAGGGGAAAAAGTGTCTTCAAGATTATATTCTGTAACTGAATTTATTTTTGCAGAAATCTGCAGTGAAAGATTATAATTTATGTAATCATCATTTGGAAATTCATCGGATTTCATGGAAGTGTAACGGCTGCAGTTTAAGATGTCAAATTCATCTTTAAAATCGCGCATATCCTTAAAAGCGCGGATGAAACCATCATAGGATATGTCAAGCAGATACATAAACTGGAATTCATTCATTTTCGCATAATCGAGTGCATTAATCAGACATCCGCCGTAACCAAGTGTATTTTCATGCTGAATAAATTTTATCTGGCTGTCGGTTTCAATGATCTCTGCAGTATTGTCTTCTGACCCGTCATCAATAACAAGAATTTCAAAGGATTCATTAATTTCTTTAGAAAGTTTTAAAATCGCATTGTTGATTATAGAAGACCGGTTATATACCGGCAGTACTATCAGATTTTTCAAAAAATATCCCCGTAACATCCGTTTATTTACCTCAATAATGCAGATACGGTTTTTTAACAACAATTTTTTTTGAGGGTAGAGAAAAACAGTGTTTTTAACTTTTAAAAGGACATTTTTAACGCAAAATTAAGATTTAAGCCTGATAATTTTTTTTCTTTAAAATAAGCAGACTCTGACAGTGTAAAATTATTATTGCCGGTGATTTTATAAGTAAATTCATTGGTTTGGCGGATATAAGCTTTTTCATGTTTTTTTTCAAAAAGAGCTGATCGGAATGATAACTTTTCTTTTGAACGCACAGAAACCGCGATTTCATAGAACCCGGGAGACTTTTTTATGCCTTCCATTCCGGTATTTCCTGAAAAAATCAAATTTTTGAACAGGGAATATTTTATTGAAATATAATTATTCTGACTGCAGTCTGCATCTTCGGATTTTTTCTGCTGCCGGCTTCTTACTGATATTTCAAAATTATTGTAAGCTAATGTGATATTTTCTGAATTGGAAATTACATAATTATAGGAATTATCAGTGTAAATTTTTTTTTCAGCTGTTTCTATCATACTGAATCTAATGAATCTGTTTATTCTTATGTCATTAAGCAGACGCAGATAATGATGATCTGTATCTGTACCGATTTCACGGGAGAATGGAGAATAGTAATTGCCCCCCCTTTTTTTTAATATCAGTTCTGTGTTTGTAATTTTTGAAGAAAATTTAAATCCTGTACAGTATATTGTCTGTTTACCTGAAATGAATTCGGTGTCGGGATTAAGGATTGATATTTCATAAAAACAGAGAAAATTATCGAGAGTGATTTTTAATAGAATTGAAAGATTGTTGTACAGGTCTGTTTTTAGACCGGTTCCATCTTCCCATGAAATTTTTCTGCCATTATCGGTAATCCATACTGAGGAATATAAAGCAGCCACAGTAAATTTTTTGAGATATGTAATTTCGGTACAGTTCATTATAGTATTGCATGTGATATGATCTGTTCTCTCCGGATCGGGAGTTCTTTTGAAAATTATTTCATCAAGGCTTTGAGGAATATGCCTGTTATTGATTTTTTCCGGATAAACGGAAGTATTGGAGTATGTTACGGTATTAATCAGATAAATGGACGGATTATATATCAGTGGAAAAGAGATACCGGCTCCATGGAAGTTTTTTTCACTATTTGAAGTATCTTTGAAGATTTTGAATAAATCTACAGACATGACGTTTATACTGCTTGCATTTTTTCCGTCTAAATTTCCGGCAGCAGTCTGGGCTCCGTGATTAATGAAAAAATCACCCGCAAAAAAACGGATATGAGATTTATCATTTTCAATGTTAAGGTAAGTTTTAGTTGTATTTTGAAAAGAAATCATATTGAAATAATCATAAAATGATAAGGTCATTTTCCCATCGGAAGAGAATTCAAAAATAGTATCAATCCATGAATCTTTTTTATCATTATCAAATTCGGAATTATCATGGAATGCAGTTGAAATTCCGGTTGAACAGAATAAATCCGTTGAAAGGAAAAAGATAAGTATCAGGAATATATTTTTGCGCATATTGTTTTTACAGTATTTTTTTCAGATTCTGATAATGTATCAAGCTTATCAATCCATTGAAGCATATAATTAAGTGTGCAGGAAGAAGCCCTGTCTGAAATCGTATAGGCTGTTTTTGGTGAAATTCCTGATTTAATAAGCTCTTTCAATAAGAGTTGTTTTCTATCTGGAGAAAGTTTTTTATACTTTTTATTCTTTACTTTAGATTTTTTCCATTCCGGTTTTGACTTTACTGCCTTTTCCCATCCGGGTATTTCATTTAAAGAATATTTATTTATTTCCTCTATCTGCTTTTCGGTGCAGCCGGATTTTTTAAGACCTTTAACAGTAAGTTCTGATTCATTTTCCCGGGTAGTTATGATTTTTTCAGCCAGCTCAGCAGTGATTCCTGATATTTTTGAAAGTTCATCGGCAGTACAGGTCTGAACATTGATGTAATTGTTAACTGAAATGCTTTTCCCCGAACTTTTCTCACCTGAATTGAAAGGTTTGGATGAAAACCCTGATGTAATAAATGAAAATCCTGCCATATGCGTGGTTTCAAGATACGGATGATATTTATAGCAGTAGGAAAATTTGTAATTTCTGTAATTTATAATTCCTGAAATGTAAACAGATCCGGTTTCATATGTATAACCTGTTTTAAGAATCAGATTTCTATACAGATTTATGTTGATACCTCCGGAATTAATAGAGTTAAAATTTTCAACAGTGTAATTATAATCCAATGACAGACCTGTGCATAAGAAAAGACGCGTTCCGGCAGAGAAATTCTGAAAAGGCTCATGGTTGCCGGAAGTAAAAGTCCGTATGAAATTTTTGTAAATAAATGAAACAGAAAAATATTTTGATGGAATTAAAGTAAGATCCGGATTTAAATCGAAGTTGAATATATACCTGTCTTTTCCGTTGAAATTATATTCAGTCATAAATAAATTGAGACTTATTTCCGGATAAATGTATTTTCCGCCGAAGTACCCGCATAAAAATGATAATATAGATTCATTATACCAATCTACGCCTGAGTATGAGTATTCAATTCCTGTCAGCAGATTATCAAAATAGTATCCTGAGAAATTAAATGAATTATAGTTCTTAATGGAATAAGGATTTGAATATGACATGTTGAAAAGAAAAAAAGAATTTTCAGTTCCTGTCGAATCAAATCTGAAGATATTACCGTTTCCGGATGCTGTTGTAAATGAAAGCGGTGTCTCAGGATCTGTTGAAGCGTATAACTGAAGACTGAATACTGTTATTAAAATTATGATTAATTTTCTGATCATCATGTCATTTGGTCATAACAGTAATAAATTTTTCTTTCTGATTGATTTTATTCTGTGAATTATAGGCTTCGATTATCATGACGTATAAACCCGGGATAATTTTTTTTTCAGAATGCAGATATAAACTATATTGTCCCGGAGATTTGAAATTCTGTTTTTCTGATTTTGAAACAAGTAATCCTGATGATGTAAAAATCTTTGCCTGTATTTCAGCCTGATAGAATAAGGTTACATCCAGTTTTTGAAGACGGCTGCTGCAGCTGAATATGATTTTTCCGGAAGGAGGGGTGAAAATTTTTTTATTTTTTTTATAAACACTTTTGAAAATGTTATCAGATCCTGGAGTGGTAAAGAATGTAATTTTAAAGTCATCAGCTGTGTTTGTATCAACCGGGGAATTTCTGATTATTGAAACATTTTTAGATGTACTGCTTATTAAAACTGAAGATGACCGTATGTCAGAACCGGTTATGTTCCACCCGCCTGTATTAACCGCATCATTAACATAACCGGATACGTTTGAACTGAATGTTCCTTCAAGTGACGAATAGAATACAATGTCAATCATTCCGTCTTCAGGAGAATCGTTTGTGTCAATGGCAACAACCGCTTCATCATTCCAGAGAGAAGAAGAATTATTTCTACAGTAAATTTCAAGAATATGATTTCTGTTCGTATCGCCTGTCAGATCGGTTTCATCCGTATTGTCTGATGTAAGATAAACAACTGCGTATCTGTCATCATACGGCGTTTCGGACCTGTCATAAGAGTAAAGAGTAACCGGATCATTTGAGAGTTTTTCATTTGTTCCGTAATACATTGTGACAAATAAAGAAGAAATATCGTATGTACAATGATCTGGGGAGGAATATTTTAATTCAACCCAGTCGTTTCCTGAAGATGAATAAAATACTTCTGAAATTCTGATGGCGCCGGTATTCTGTGAACTGACAGATGAAATACAAAAAAGGATAAATATAACTATGGGATAAAGTACTTTCATTTTTACCTCCTGCCATTAATACGTAAAAACAGGAGATTAATTTAAAACTTTTTTCTGAAATGAGAATTTTTTTATAAATCAGCTGGAATTGCCTAAAACCAGCCGAATGCGAAAATTACAGATGCCGAAATTCCGGCCAGACTTGAATTATCAAGACCGTAACCGTCAACACCAAGCGGAAGAATCAATCCTACTGATGCCCCCATGCGGAACCATCTTGTAAATTTAACATAGACGGCTGCTTCAGGATACATAATAAAAAAAGGTCTCGTAAGATCTTCATTATCGGAACTGTCTTCTTCTGAATTGCCTTTGCTCAGGCTTATTGCACCTCCACCGACTGTAAGTCCGAGTGAAAAGTTAATAATTTCTTCAGGAAAAAAATAATATTCCATCATCATTCCTCCAAAACCGAGGGAGAAGAATGGATAGTCAGAATATAAAGAGTTGTTGTTATCCTTAAAATCTTCACGTTTTGTCGGGTATGTTGCGCCCATCCCTAGTACGCCCAAACATACCCGGTTGTTTATCAGAAGACCGCCTTTACCTCCGGAATAAGCTATAAAGTTCCCGTTTGCAGCGGATATTGTTGAAATAGGTGCGCCATAACCTGAAAAAGTTAAATCCATGGTACTTAGGATTGTTTTAGATGGAGTTTTTTTCTCAAGATTTTCTGAAGATATATCAGTCCCCCTGAAAGCGGTTTTTTCAGGGTTGATTTGTTTAAAACTGCTGTTATCCATCGCCATAGTATTATTTTTTTCTATTGTAATAGATGTTTCAAAAAGATTTTCATCTGATTCGTTGGTAATTTTGTATCTGCCGTCATCTATGGCAAAATATGTTTCAGTTCCCAGGGGTTTATCTATTTCTGCAATAAAAACGTTATTTTCATCATTGATAAGGATTTTGCCCTGCATTTTTTTATCAAAAACTATCTGGTTGTTTCCTTTGCTGATATCTGTTAAAATGACATCTCCTGTTCCGACCATCTGTATGTTATAATTGGGATGCTGGGCTCCTCCGATGGTTTTTTGTGTTCTTTGCAATGTCTGGTTAAAGGCATACTGATATGCTTCGTTCAGAGTTATTTTTTTATCCTGTGTAACATCAGCGGCACCGCGCAGGCCTGAAATAAGATAGTAAGTAAAGAATGAACTTTTTATTCTGTCTGATTCCTGTGAAACTTCATCCCTGGCGCTGGATGTCATTACTGCGTTTCCTTTCATGTCATATGAAGAATCAAACATGAAAGACGGTTTCATCTGCCCGCCTTTCGCCTGTGTAAATGCTCCTGAGGAACAGGAATCCAGAATTGTGATTTTTACATCTGCAGGTATCTGATGAAGTATCTGTTTAATATCCGAATAATAAACTTTATTTTCACCTAAAAGTATCCCTGTTTCATCGGAATGACCTGAATAATAAAAAAGAAGTTCCGTTTTCCGGTATTTTCCGTTTGCGGTTTCGATCTCCTGTTTTATCTGATTGAATGTGGAATAAAAAATTCTGGAATCAGGGTTATAAAGAGGAAAACAGGAAGCTTTTTCCGTACCTCCAAGTTCCTTGAAAACTTCAATAAAAGAAGAGGCATCTGAAACTGCATATTTAAGACGTACTCTGCCTGCCCCGCCGTAATTTGCACCGACAGAGACAACAAATCTCTTTATTTCCTGAGATTTTGTCTCGGCGTTCAGAGTAACGACCGAGAGAAAAACAAGTATTATCATAAGTAATTTACTTTTTTTCATAAATAACCTTAGTTCTTTTTCAAAGGAAAACTAATTACAGTATATTCTTTGTCAAATTTTAAATCCGAGTTCTCAATATTTTTTTCATTTGCTGCAAAATCAGAAAGCCTGTCAGTAATATACTTAATATCAACCGGTTTGTCAGAAATAATAAAGTAAAATATCTCGAAATAGGGCGCGTTATCAAGCTGATATGAATTTTGCAAAAATGTATTTGTATTTGGTTTAAGCAGTGTTTCACTGCTGTCCGGAGTATATGGAAAATGACGTGTAATGTTTTTATTTCCGTCAATTGAAAAAATGGCTCCGTATTTTTTTTCCGCTACAAAGTACTGCAGCTGAATAAGGTCTCCGTTTTTAATGGAATCGTTGGAATTCAGCATGAAATTCTCACCTGACGACTTTTTATAGATGTTCAGTTTGATTTCTTTTCCCTTGATTCTTGTATTATCAGAATTGTCCTGAATAAACTGAAAGTTATTGAAATAGAAAAACAGTGTAAAAAAAAGTAAAGAAGACATTGCCGGAACAGTAATTCTCAGGTTTCTAAACAGATTACTCCTTTTTTTCGGGGCAGCGGGTTTTTTTAGAGCTAATCTCTGTGAAATGATTTCCGTAAACATTTCAGGCGGATATTTCTGAAGAATTTCAGCGTTGGAATTTTTAATAGAATTGATTCTGTCCTGGATTGACGAATCGGTTTTTATTACATTATTTATTCTGTTTAACTGTACAGGTGCTAATTCATCAAGAACATATTTTTCAAGAAGAATTTCAGGTATTTTATCAGTTTTCATAATAATTCCCTCTGCACATCAGCATGATTCAGCTGAAGATTTTCTTTCAGTTTTCTCAACCGTTTACGGATTCCGGAAACAGACATGCCTGTTTCATTGGATATTTCTTCATATGTCATTCCGTCAATATGATGCATTACTGCAATTTCCTTTGTCCCGTTCAGTTCCCTTTTAAACAGCGAATTTATTATTTCATTAAGTATAAATTTATTCTCATGATCGTCGTAAGATGCAATATTAGAGAGAACAGTATCGTTTTCCATGTTGAATTCTTTCCGGTTATCCCTGATAATATTCAGACACAGGTTTGTGGCAATTGTGTATAGCAGGCTGGATGGATAATCCAGCCTGATTGAATTTTTTTTCTCGAAAATTTTCATAAATACATCTTGAGTAGCATCGAAAGCCATATCTTCATCCTTCAGAAGGTATTTGCACCGTCTGTAGACCATCGGGCCGTATTTTGTGTAAAGCGCATTTAAATTGAATTCCATTTAAACTTCCGGTTTATGCAATAATATCTTCTTTTAACATCTAATGATAATATTGTAAATTAAAAATATTTTCAAATTTACGATATTATAACCCTTTGTTTAAGATAATCTGTTACTTTAAATTATAAATTTTTAAAATTTATTCTTGCCAAATGAATGTATATGGAATTTTTACTAAGTAACTATTATCTCGGAGGAAAAACATGAGATTTAAAATGAAAATTGCATTTTCCGCAATTTTATTATTCTATATTCTGCCGATTTCTGCTGTTCAGGATCCGGAAGAAGATGTCACAAAAGCACGACTGCAATTAGGAAATTCAAAGTGGCTTCAGCTTCATTATTTTCTGCAGACAGGGTATAATGTCAGTGAAAGCGGTAATGGATGGAGTCAGGATTTTACTCTTGATACATCGCGTCTGATCGTGAACGGACAGGTTGGAGAAAATATATATTTCTTTGTTCAGACAGATGATATTACTGTAGCTGAAAACAGTAAAAATGACGGTGGAAACAATGTTTTTACGAAAGATGCATATATTCAGCTGTCGCCTTTCTCCTGGCTTCAGTGTTATTCTGGTATTTTCAAGGTTCCTTTTACAAGAGAAAACATCCAGTCTGATGCCACAACATTATTTCAGAAGAAAAATGACTGGTTTGTTCCTATGAATGGTTTTGCCGGCGACGGAAGAGACCTGGGTTTCATGCTCAGAGGTTTTGCATTATATGATGTAATTGAATATAGAATCGGAGCTTTTGAGGGACTCAGAGAGAATTCATCAAATCCGAATGTTGCAAACGGAGACAGTTTCCCGAGAGTATCGGGACGGTTTTCATTAAACATTGCAGGAGAAGAGGGGAAAGAGGAAGGTCTTTACAACAGTGCGAATTATATCGGTAAACGGGAAGTTTTTGTAATCGGTATCGGAGCAGATTTCCAGTATGATGTATTTCAGAGCCGCGAGAATTATTTAGGAATGACCGTTGATGTAACAGCGGATCAGATGCTTAACTGGGGAGACAGTTTCGGATTTCAGGGAGCATATATGCTGGTAAAGCATAATCCGGTTGAAGGTTATGATTCAGCTTCGTCAACCCTTCTTTATTCCAATTTTTCGGGTTATTATGCACAGGTTTATTATTATTCAGAGACAGCAAAAACACAGGTTTATACCAGATATAATGTCCGGGAGATGGACAGTTATGAAAATTATTCAGAATGGACGAATGGTATGACTTTTTATTTAAACGGACATAATGCAAATTTTAAAATGGAATATAATATGCCGCTTAAAGAAAATAAGGATATTGACGGTGAACAATATTTTTCTGTAATGCTGCAGCTTTATATCTGAGAAAAGATATTGCACTGAAAAAGGATGTTTAAACAGCATCCTTTTTTTTATTTTCTAATTTCAATTGGTCACTGTATTTGTTTCTGGTGATTCTGAAAAAATTCAGATATTCCTCTTTTTGATAATCAGGATATGTCCATTCAAACGGTATATATCGGCCCTGGGTAAATCTTAATTCATTTTCCATATAGACTCCGTCAGAAATGTAAATTCTATGGTAATAGTCTTTGCATGAAGCAAGAAATACATTTGACATGGTAAGATATCCCGGATCAATATTTATTATGCGGATGCCGTTTTCAGAAAAACGGTTTTCCAGACTGTTTGTAAACAGTTTAACTGCTGGAAGATCTTCGCGTTTAACAAGCTGCTCAAATGATATGAATCTTTTTAAAAGACTGTTTCCCATTTCCGAATAATAGTCGGTATGTGCAAAAGAGAATTCATCTGAAATGAAATCCGCCTGTCCATATGCATCTCTGAGAATATTCACACAGTCATTTAAAACTTTTATATCTGAATAAATGAAACCGGAAAACAATTTAACTTTTACCGGTTGTAAAGGTTCAGCCATTTCTATTTTCCTCTATAAATTCTTTCATGTCGGACGGCAGCAGTGCTTCGAAAAAATTTCTCCGTCCTGAAAAAGGATCTGTAATTTCAAGGCTTGAAGCGTGAAGACAGCATCTCGGCATTATTGTTTTTTTTAGAATATGTTCAGTCAGGCCATTCTGTAGGAACTCAAGATAACAGGTTTCATCATGGCCGTAAAGTTTATCTCCGACTATAGGAAATCCTGCATATTGCAGGTGAACCCTGATCTGATGGAGTCTTCCTGTTTGAGGCAGTGCCGCTACAACAGAATAGTTATTCAGCTGTGCAATTTTTTGAAACTCCGTTTCTGCGCATTCAGGTGCATTTTTAAAGGCGGCTCTTTTTTTCTTAACTTTCTTAGTAAAATCTTCTATCATGTTAAGGTCATAAGCGAATCCGATAGGCATGTCAATGGTTAATTTATCCGGGAAATTCCCGAATACAATTGCAGTATAGGTTTTTTGAGCATCCTTAAGGGATTTCTGGTATTTTGTGGCGGCCTCAGGCGTTTTCGCAGCAAGTATTATTCCTGAAGTTTCTCTATCCAGGCGGTGAATGAGATAAATATTTGGATATTTCTCCATCATTAATGTTACAAGCGTGTTTTGAAAATATATTCCGGATGGATGAACCGGCAGATTTCCTGTTTTATTGACAGCTATGATGTTTTCATCTTCAAAAATTATGGAAAAACCGGCATCAATTTCCGGTTCTGATCTTTCACGGCACAGATATGTTATTGTATCTCCGGGGATTATTTTTCTGTGCGGATTTGTAACGATGCAGTTATTAACCTGAAGACGGTTGTCCCGAATTTCCTCTTTCCATTTTTCTCTTGTAAAAAAATCCAGTTTTCCCGAAATAAACCTGTCAAGACGTACAGGTTTAATAAGATTATCAGTTGTAAAATTCATTTTCCGTGACATTCTTTTAAATGAAATAAGGATGATAAAAAGACAAGATTTTTTTGAAAAAAATTAAAAATTTTACAAAAAATATTGACAGAAAATACAGCATGTTGTTTATAGGTTAAGTCTTTGAAAATGATTATTTTGCCGGTAGCAATGGAGAGAGGGCTACACCTGTTCCCATTTCGAACACAGAAGTTAAGCCTCTCATCGCTGATGGTACTGCACTG
>JAFGJZ010000010.1 GCA_016928815.1 Spirochaetota bacterium | reverse complement strand
TTGATAAACCGCCGTGTACCGGACGGTATGCACGGTGGTGTGAGAGGTCGACTGACAAACTAACTGTCAGTCTCCTACTCGATTATTTTGTAAAGAACTAAATGAAAAAACTGCAAATTAAATAAAAGACTTTTGCATTTTCATCTTGAAATTCATTATATAAATGAAACAGAAATCCGAGCGAATTTAAAAACAAAGTTAAATATATCGTAATAACCGCTATGTTTTTTTCAACAGTTCATAATATTTGCTTTAAATGATGCTTGTCAAACAGTTTGACTATTAAGCAATTCCTCAATATCTTTATTGTATAGCAATGATTCAATTTATTAAAAGAGGAGGTAATGTCATGAGTGTTGTAACAATTTCCAGGCTTGAAAAAAGCGGAGGGAAAGTCATCGGAAAGCAAATTGCCGACAGACTTGGTTATGAGCTGATAACCAGAGAAACTATCGCCAAAATTTTTAAAGATTACGGAATCATAAACTTTAAACAGACTTATGAAACTCCTAACGGTATATGGGACTACTATGATACATTTCATGCAGCATCAATCGGACTTCTAAAACGTCTGCATCTTGCCTTTGCTCATTATGGAAATGTGGTTATTGTCGGACGGGGAAGTTTTGCTACTCTGAAGGATTTTTCTAATGTATTGAATGTAAGGTTATGGGCCCCTTTTGATGTGCGTGTTAAACGTTATATGGATACCATGAATGTTAATGATCCGGTAGAAGCAGAAAAACTGGTTAAAGAGGCTGATAGAACGAGAAATGCGTTTGTTAAGTCCTGGTTTAATGCAAGAACAGACAGTAATGATTTTGATCTGGTAATTAATACTGATGTCGTACCAATGGAGGAATCAGTATCTCTGATTGTTGATACTGTTCACAGCATGGAAATGAGGAAACAGGATAAATCTAAATCCATTGATTCAATTGATGTCGATCCTGTACTTGAAAGGGCTGTTAATGAATTACTTTCAGCTGCTGCTGTAAAATAATTAAATGTGATTACTGAAATATTGCTGAAAATAATACGTTATTATTTTTAATGTATGCCTCAGCTGTATATGAAATTTATTTTCATAATAATCATTATCACAGAAGGTCATTTTTTTTCATACTGTAATAACCACTCTACCAGCATTGTATCTTTATATGCGTAATCCCAGGCATTATGTCCTTCAAACATACCATAATCCCATAAATCATTTTTATTGATTTTATATTCTTTGTATTTTACATAAACTCCGGCTTTTTTCAGGTATGCATATGCGCTGCGTGATTCAGATACAGGTACGATTTTATCCATATCATTATGGAAAATATATACAGGCATGTTTTTCAACAGATCTAGATCAGCCTTCGGGTATCCGAATATTCCTGTCCACAACCCGCAGACGGGAGCTATAGCGGCAAAAAGATCAGCATGTCTGCCTCCGATCCAGTATGTTCCGAATCCGCCCATGGACAGGCCTGTAAGATAAACTTTTTTATCATTAATCGGATAGTGTTTTTTTACAAGAGAAATAACCTGCAGAACATCTGTTTCGGCATCATCGATATACAGTCCTTTGAGTGCTGGCTGTTTCTGTCTGCCACAGGGAGCGATCAGTATTACTTCGTTTTTCTCACATGCCTTGAGAAGTTCAAAATTAGCCGGTGAATACGGATTGAAAAGAGATGAGTCGCCATGTCCGTGAAGAAGTACTATCAGCGGATAATTTTTAGAAGGATCAAACTTATGCGGAACATAAATTATGTAGGAATCAATTGTCTGATCGACCTCGGAAATGTACGCCCTTTCGAAAAATCCTGTAATTCCGTCAAATGCATCTCTTCCCTTGACGGAATTATTCACTAGTTCAGATATAATCATTTTATCCATCATACGGAGAAAGACCGTCGGGTTGTAAACCGGCGGGTTGCTGTTTTCCCTCCAGTCAACATATGCATTTCCCTTTTTAAGCTGTGTCAGGTAATATTGATAACGCTTAAGTATTAATGTTGCTTCATCTGTTTCAGAAATTTTTTTATCATTCAGGGTTTTAAGTGATCTTTCTATAATGTCGGTATTCCGGTCTTGTGGTTTTTTTGAACATGATAAAAAACAGGAAGTAATTAATACCGCAGTTAAAAAAAATATTTTTTTCATTTCATACTCCATTTAATTTATGATAGTAACCTTATTATTTATAAATATATTTTGAACAATCTGATATATAATTGCAAGTTGATTTTAATATGTAAATTAATTAATTATTTTAGATATTTAAATGTTTTTTATTGTGATATTTTTCCGATAAATTAACTTACTGTTGTTTTATGGAAAAGAATTTAATTTATCAGAAGGCAGTTAAATTCAGATAGAATAGAATTTGATTATTATTCAGAATATGGAATATTATTTTCCGGTTCGAGTTTTTCAACTTTATATATCCGTGAAAAGAAGGAGTGCCACATTTTTATAAAGTGGCACTCTCCGTCTCGTACGCAATGTATATCCGGATTTCCGGTATAATCTTTCGAATGTATGATATCAATATAGTGAAATGACAGAGCAAGGGATGATGCTGAAAGCAGTATGACAATCAGTATTTTGAATTTGTTCATTTCTGTGAATGCTGTAATCAGAAGGATTGATAAACCCGGAATCAGCCATTATGAAAACGGATTACCTGCATTACAGCCATGCACAGTGATGATAAATGAAAGGGATGGTATCAGCAGTAATAATAGAATTCCAAATGATATCTTTATGAATTTAAATTTAAAGTTTTTATATTTAATTAAAATGAAAAATGTAAATATAATTATCAGTAGCATGGATATTACATTTATCTGAGATGACATTTATGCTCCTGTATCATTTGATCAGTTAATTTTTAATTGCTTTTATATTCTGATTCGGATGTTTCCTGAAAAGTACTGCTTCATTGCCGCGGATGTTTATTAATTCGGAGGATGTTTTTTCCGCCAGCTGTCCGGCCAATTCAGCAGCTTCCTGTTCGTTTATTTTAATAAATTCGACTTTCACAATCTGTGAGGTGAATAAATGCGCATTTGTTTTGGCTATTACATGAGCCGATAGTTTTTCTTTGTATCCGATACGCAGGGAAGGAGTTTTGAGTTTTCCTGCTTTTTCCAGTTCAGCACGGTCCTCATTTGACAGCTGGCCGGACTTGTTATTTTTTGGTGTTTTCCACGGGTTCATATGTTCCTCAGGTTTTTTAATTTCTGACTGTTAAAGAGTGTTTAGTCCCTGTATTTAAGTATAAAGCTTTCATTTCTATCTTCAAAATTGCTTGTCAGTGTTAACAGCTCAGTGTTTCTTGAAAGGTATACCTGAAAAAACCGGCTCCGGTCTCTGACTCCTGTTATTTCACTTTTCCGCCATGTGGCTCCGCCGTCAGAAGTTGTCATTGTCCATACTGATGTGTCATATTTTGTAAAGACTATTTTTCCATTACGGCTGTCTGTAAACCGTACAGCTGCTCTGATATGATTGCTGCTGAAAAGCAGTTCATCTTTTTCCAGTCCGATAGAAAATGATCTCCATGTTTTTCCGAAATCATCTGTTGCATAAAGATTACCTTTTGTATCAAGCAGGTAACCTTCATCGCTGCTGCGAAGAGAAATCGCGGCAATGCTTAAATTGTCCGATGGCAGATTAATCATCTGAAATGTTCCGCCTCTGTCCTTTGTTGAATACATGAAAAATGAGGAGGCGATCCATCCGGTTTCCTCATCGCAGAAAGAAATATGCGGGAGACATTGAATTTTTGAAACTGTATTCCATGATCTGCCGCCGTTTAATGTATACTTGAGACCGCCGTTGCCGTTATTCCATGCAACATCATTGTTTACAATGTCTATTCCGAATCGGCAGTAAACTTCCCCGCCTTTTGCTATAGTCCAAGTTCTGCCGCCGTTTTCTGTAAACCTTGAATCATCATCAGGGCCGACAGTTATCCCGGACTGTTCCGTTTCAAAGGCTGCAATATTGACAAACATCACATAGTAGGAAGGAGTAATTTCGCCCTCATATTTCTCTGCATAATAATAGTTAATGTGATTTAACAGTTTCCATTCGCCGAAATCGGCATGCTTTACTGGATCGTTTAAAAATTCATCCCGGTCTGCAACATATCCGCCGACATCAATTTTTGTCGGATCTATTTTTGGAATGGAATTTCCGGAACATGATAAGAATGAATTAATGCAGAGCGGGAAACATAAAGTTATTTTGAATAAATTATTCAAAGTCATACGATTTTTATTTATAACTCTAATTAAATTCATATGCTCTCCAATCGTAAAAAATTACCTGCTTAAAATGTGTTATTATTAAATTACCGGTAGTAATTTTACCGTTCGTACTGTCTTTTGTAAAGCATATAATATAAATACGGTCTTCATGTGTTTACGGAATTTTAAAATATGCCAATTTAAGCAATATCCGGTTTTCAGATTTGAAAAAATTGAAGCAATTCTCAAAGACTGGAAAACAGGTCCTTGGAATTTATCGAAGCTGGAAAATTACTGTCAGCTTCAGGATTAAAGATACTAAAAAATTCTGTCCGGTTGATAGAAAAAATGATGAGTGATTATAATAAATGATAAAATTAAAGTTAGATATAACGAGTTTTATAGCTTTTTTGCGCCCCATTTGGAGAATATTTAGTATTTTAGATAAATTTTTTCATAATTTAACATTTTGGATTTTAATATCTTTGACAAATAAAATTACATTTACTATTTTATGAACATTAAAAATAAAACTGGAATAAAGGAGAGTTTTTATGAAAACACTACTGAACACCGATTCGCTGGGGAAATATGTTCTGCAGGGCTATGATGCTGTCGCATTTCATACAGAAAAAAAGGCGCTAAAAGCTAACCCGTATATTGCAGCGGATTACGAAGGTTATAATTTCCTGTTTGCTTCAGAGGAAAATAAATCTGTGTTTCTACAGAATCCGCAGAAATATCTGCCTGCGTTTGGCGGTTACTGTGCCTACGGTATTTCTCTGGGTGTTTACTTTCCTGTTGAAATGGAAACCTGGGAAATTATTGAAGGAAAGCTAATGTTGAATTACAGCAAAGATATTCAGAAACTTTTTCATGAAAATTCAGAAGAAAATCTGGCAAAAGCTAAGGCTAATTGGGACAAAACAATATCCTGAAGAAACGGGTACTTGTCACAGATTTAGTTATTGAATTTCTGTGACAATCTTCTGATAAGCCTGAACCGTAAATCTAAAAAGCAGCTTGAAAAATTATAGAAATCATTTCCTGATTTAGAACTGATAACAGAAACTTAAAAAGAATATAAATATAAATTGAAAATACTCAAACGATATGCAAAGAACTTTCCATGCATCCTCAGTTAATAAATGCCATTTCTATCCATATTTGATATAACTGTTTGAGTATTTTAAGCCTGAGTGATGGTTTCGGGATAAGTTTTATATTCTGGAGTTTTCATATTATTTTAAAGTTCTTTTCCGCCCCTGGCAATAATCGGTTAATAACCGTAACATTGATTTGACTTTATAATACCTGAATTATCAGTACTGCGTTTACAGTTTCTTTAGAATAATATCATAATTGAGACCATTTTTTTCCTTAAACAGTCATTTTGGACGGAAATTCCTTTGACAGAAATAATAACTTTTTCTATTATTAATTTCAGGTTATAATGTTTGCTTTCATCATAATAAAAGACAAGGAGATAAAGAAATGGCATCATTGATTAATACGCCGGAAATAAAAATAGGAATAGTCGGGGTTTCCCGTGACTGTTTTCCGGCAGAACTGACGAAAAAAAGACTTGGATTACTGGCAGCCGCTGTAAAGGGCAAGGTCGCTACGGCATATGCAAGTCCGGTATTGGTGGAAAACGAAATTGATATGCTTGCAGCAGCCAAAGATGTCGCAGAAAAAAACTGCAACGCACTGGTTATTTACCTTGGGAACTTTGGTCCGGAAAACCCGATTGCACAACTTGCTGAAAAATTCAACGGACCTGTAATGCTTTGTTCTGCAGCTGAAGAGACAAAAGCGTCTATTGCTGCAGACCGGGGTGACGCCTTATGCGGACTAATGAACGCTTCCATGGCTTGTGATCTCCGGGGTGTAAAAGTGTACATTCCTCAGAACCCATGCGCTCTGCCTGAACAGCTTGCGCAGTGCATTGCTGATTTTGAAAATATCGCAAGAGTTATTGTCGGTGTGAAAAATCTTAAGGTGATTGGTTTCGGTCCACGGCCTCAGGATTTTCTGGCCTGTAATGCGCCGATTAAACCGCTTTTTGATCTCGGTGTTGAAGTTATGGAAAACTCCGAGCTTGATCTTTTTCAGGCTTATGAAGACGCTGCCGCATTCAAAGATGAAATTGCAGCTGTTGTAAAAGATATGGAAAAAGAATTAGGCGACAAGGCAAGTTATCCGGACCTTCTGCCTAAAATGGCTCAGCTGGAAGTTGCACTGCTTCATTTTATGGCGGCAAATAAAGGCAAGAGTGAATATGTTGTTTTTGCAGACAAGTGCTGGCCTGCTTTTGAGCGCCAATTCGGTTTTGTTCCATGTTATGTCAATAGCCGCCTTGCGGGACGGGGAATTCCGGTCGCCTGTGAAGTTGACCTGTATGGTGCTTTAAGTGAATACATGGTGCAGCTGGCTACCATGGAGCCTGCCACACTTCTGGATATCAACAATTCTGTACCTGCCGAAATGACAGGCAAGTATGACGGCAAAGATCTTCATATGGGATTTCATTGCGGGAACACCTGCTCTGCCTGTATGAATGACTGCAAACTGAATTACCAGGTTATTATGAACAGACTGATGGAGGACGGCGGGAAACCTGATATCACCAGAGGAACTCTGGAAGGAATGATCAAGCCGGGAGCAACAACTCTTTTCCGTCTGCAGTCTTCCGGTGATGCTACTCTGAAATCCTATATTGCAGAAGGTGAATTTACAGACATCAATCCTTCCACTTTCGGATCTACCGGAGTTGTTGCAATCAAGGGATTCTCACGGTTCTACCGTCATGTTCTTGTCGGAAAACAGTTTCCACACCACGGTGCGTACGGCCGGGCTAAAGCAGGAAAGATTCTGTTTGAAGCAGTTAAATATCTGGGCATTGGTGCTATCTATACACCTTTGGCGGAAGGCCAGTTGTATGATGGTGAAAATCCGTTTGAAGCATAATCTCTTAAATTTAAGATTGTATCAAGGACACCGGTTCAGTACCGGTGTCTTTTTATTTTGTAACCCGGAGGTCTGAAAATACGGGAAAAAATATTAGCTGGAATTCTGATTGTGGTTTTGTCTTTTACTGCCTGCACAAAAAAGGAAATAAGTCTTTCTGGAAGTAAACCGAACCTGACAATCGGTACTGATGACAGTATTGTAAAGTCTCTCTAAAAAGATTCTACCTTCTTCCACAAATATTTTTTCACGATTGGTGAAAGTAAGTTCAACCATTTCAACCATTGGTTTTTATTTTTTATTAAATACTGAATATAGTTATTATCCAGCTAATCGACCTGATGCAGATTGAGTTCTAACGGAAGCAGTGACGAAAGGATAAAATATCTTCTGTTGTCGTCCTGACGGTCTAAAATGCTAAAAACTAATGGATAAATATATTCTGATATATTGGGTTAGATTTTTTTCCTTAAATAAATAAATTGAAAATTATCTGAAATTCATTTTTTCTGCCGGAAAAAAAAG
>JAFGJZ010000120.1 GCA_016928815.1 Spirochaetota bacterium | reverse complement strand
TATTCTAATATTAGAATAATTAAATATGTAAGGAGTCATAAAATGATTAGAATTTTAGCAGGTATAGTTATCGGAGGAGCTGCAGGATTTGCATATTACCGTCTGGTAGGATGCTCAAGCGGATCATGTCCGATCACTTCCAATCCGTATATAAGTACGGTTTACGGAAGCGTTCTTGGCGCTTTAATAGCATCCTGATCAAAAAGATATTTATAAAATATGAGGAGAAACATGACAGTAAAAGTAACAGCATCGAGATGCCCGCAGAATCACAGATGTCCCATTATCAATATATGTCCCGTAGGAGCAATAAAACAGGAAGGCTTTGCTGCACCGGAAATTGATTATGACAAATGTACAGGCTGCGGGAAATGCATAAAATACTGCGCATTCAGGGCATTCAGCAACTAAAATGCGCAGCCCCGTCAGAAAAATATTCCAAACGGGGATCCTTCATATCAGACGGCCGATCTGATTCATTTCATCATCGGTCAGTCCGCCTGTTTCCAGAACTTTTGCATTTTCAAGCACCTGCTTAAGATTTCTGAATCCGGGTAACGGTACATTTGAGGGACTTTTTGCAAGAAGCCAGGCTAGACTTCCCTGTGCCAGAGTTCTTCCATTTGAGGTAAGTATTTCCCTGAGATCGGATATCCTGTTTAAAAATAATTCATTCGGTTTTCCGTTTTTAAAATATATGTTCCATTCAAAATTCTGGAAACGTACATCATTTGCGTCGAATTTCACAGGTACTCCTGAATATTTACCGCTTAAAATCCCCATACCCAAAGGTGATCTGTTCAGACCGATAAGGTTTCTGCTCTCGATGAAATGAATCAGATCATCAGAATACTGAAGTACATTGCATTGATGCTGTATGACGGCGGCATGTTCTCTTCCATCCATCATGGCCGCACACTCCGGAACATCAGTACTCCATCCGTAGGATCTGATTAATCCTTCTTTTGCCAGGAGATCGAGTGTATCAAATGCCATTTCCGCAGTTTCATGCGGCAGTTTCCACAAGTGAATCTGGTAAATATCGATATAATCAGTATTAAGACGCTTAAGCGATGCCGTCAAAGCCCTTCGAATATATCCGGGACTGATAATTGCAGTTTGTGCATCCTTTGTTTCTGAATTGAAAATATTGCCGAATTTGGTGGCGATTATTACTTTATTACGGGAACATTTTTCTCTCACAGCCTTACCCAGCACAATCTCACTGTGTCCTGCACCGTAAACATCTGCCGTATCAAAAAAATTGATTCCAGCATCAATAGCACCATGGATGGCACGAACTGATTCCTTATCATCGATAATCCCGTATCCGTCAGGAATACCTTCATAAAAAAAGTTTCCTCCGATCGGCCAGCATCCCAAACCGATTCTGCTGATTTCCTCAACTGATTTTCCTAATTTAATTTCCATCGTAATAATTCTCCCTGAAGTTTTTTTTCATAATTCTTTCAAAATCACTGACTGCCTGACAATCCGGTAATATTTTATTTCCGATTCTGCCATAATCGCAGTTTTCATCTAACAGGCTTTCCGTTTCTCCGGTCTTTCCATTCAGGAAAAAAAATAAAAAATTCTCCATAACTCTTCTCCTTATTTTTTTCTTTACAGAATAATTTACCGGTTATAAAAATTATTTAAAGAGCCAATTTCATTAAAAAGAGTGGTACCACTTATGATCTGGATTGATATCGACCGGAACAGTAACATATCCATTACCAACCAGCTGTTTCAGAAAATCAGGTCAGGTATCCTTACAGGAGAACTTCCCGGAGGAAGCAGACTTCCCTCAACCAGAGAAATGTCGGACAATCTGAAGATTTCAAGAAATATCATTTTAAATGTTTATGAACAGCTCACAGCGGAGGGTTACATCATAACATCGGCCGGAACCGGAACATTTGTAGTAAAAGGTCTTGTTTTCAGCGACTACAAAAATTCAGTCTATAATTCCGACAATAAAAACCGGGAAACAAAATCCGAATCAAGAGATCTGACGGGCGGGATTCCGGATTTAAAAGAATTTCCGGTAAAAAAATGGAAGCAATGCTATACAGACATACTTAACTCCGCTGATTATAATATTTTCAATTATCCGGCAGCAGGAGGAGAAAACTGTTTTAAGCAGGAAATAGCAAAATATCTGGCCAGAAACCGCGGAATACTGGCCAATCCAGAAAACATTTTCATCACCGGCGGTTCAATGGATAATTTCAGAATAATCTCCGAACTTTTATGCAGTCATAACAGGATCGCGATTGAAAATCCGGTTTTAAAGGCAATTCAGAACCTGTTTACCTCAAAAGGAAAAATTCTTATACCTGTCAGAACCGTAATGGACGGAATGGATGTAAACTCAATAATGGATAAGGATCTGGATTTTATTTTCACCACACCATCACATCAGTATCCTCTTGCAGTTACTCTTTCTGCGGAAAAACGGATTGAACTGATCCGGCGGGCTACAGATCTTAACACATATATCGTTGAAGATGATTATGATACGGAATTCCGTTATACCGGAAACAGAATAAGTTCGCTGTACAGCCTTTCGCAGGAAAGAGTAATTTATTCAGGTACATTCAGTAAATCATTGGCTCCCGCACTGAGGATTGCGTTCATGATATTGCCAGACTCCCTGCTGGAAAAAGCAAGAAATCATTTCAAATCGGTTTTTATAACAACAAATAAAATTGAACAGCTTATCATGAGCGAATTCATACTCAGAGGCTATTTTGAAAAACATATTTATAAGATGAAAAAACTTTACGGCAGCAGATTCAGATTTCTCGTCAGAACAATCAGTGAAAAATTCGGTGATGAAGCAGTGCTTCATTCAAACGGATCAGGTCTGCACGCAGTACTTGAATTTAAAAATTTTATTTTTACAGAAAGTATAATCAGAGAATTAAATGCAGACAAAATTACTGTTGAAACAGTTAACATGCATTTAATAAATAATGAAATTCCTGACAACCGCATCATTATATCATTTTCAAACAATGATGAAAAATCAATAGCAGATTCGCTTTCTGTCATTAAAACTGCAGTATCATCAGGCAAACAGTAACTCTGCCAAATGTAAATTCCCCGTAATTTTCATTATGAAGTCACTGCCCGGGTTTTCAAAAAAATAATTTTAATTACTGCTGCGGACAAATATCTTCTTTACAAAAGTAATTATTTCCTCATGATAATGCCATGGAAAAAGAAAAATCAGCAGGTAAACTGTACATAATAGCCACTCCGATCGGCAACCTTGAAGACATTACCTACCGGGCAGTCAGAATTCTCACCGAGGAAGTCGACAGGGTATACTGTGAAGATACACGTGTCAGCAGAAAACTCCTTAACCACTATGGTATTTCAAAAGATACCTACCCGTTCCACTCACATTCATCGGATAAATCTGCTGAAAATATAATTAATGAGTGTAAAAACGGTCTGAATATCGCTTACATTTCAGATTGCGGCACTCCGGGTATTTCAGATCCCGGAAGCAGAATAGCAGACGCAGCGCATATTTCCGGTATTGAAATAATTCCCGTTCCGGGCGCTTCAGCACTGCCTGTAATTGTATCGGTTGCAGGATTTCCAGGAAAAAATGTCGTTTTCACCGGATTTCTAACTAAAAAACCCGGAAAACGCCTTAATGAACTGAAAAAACTAAAAGCCGTCAAAGCTACAATAGTCATATATGAAAGTCCATACAGAATTGAGAAGACTCTTGCTGCAATATCAGAACAGTTTCCTGATACAAACGTTGTTATAGGCAGAGAATTGACAAAAATGTACGAGGAAATAATGCGTTTTAATACAACTGATACCGAAAAAATATTAAAATCGTTAACGGTAAAAGGTGAATTCTGCATAGCAATTGATAATAATTAACGGTTTTTTTGAAAAATCCTTTTACTTTTTTCTCCGAATTAGGTATTATATATGTGTTATATATGCTTTTTAATTAAAGTATTGACAAATTTTTCCGATAATTGTATTAGATTATAGAAGGGTTATTAAAAATGGTTATTGATAAACTTGGAAACATAAAGAATATAGTTGAAACAAAGAAAACTAAATCTGCTCCTAAAAGCGAGATTACTTCCGCTCCTTCTGATAAGCTTGAAATTTCAAGTGAAGGCTTAAAAGCTGCTGAAGAAGCTAAATATATTCAAATGGTTAAAGACTCCCCTGATGTTCGACTTGAAAAGGTTCTTGCTTTGAAAGAACAGATAGCAAACGGCACATATGACCGTCATCTGGACAATAAAGTACTGAACGCAGTTGCAGGAAAACTTCTAAACGGCATTTTCAGCGAATAACAGCAACGCAATAATATATTTTTTTTGAAAAAGCGGTTGATTATCTTCCGCTTTTTTTATTAAATAATTGTATTGGAGAAAACCTTGGAAAGTAACATTATTCCCGATTTCCACCTTCCGACAAAAATTTTTGTAAAACCGGACATACTGAAAAGTACTGGAAAGATTCTTTCCGAAATCGGGTCAAGAGCTATTATAATATCAACCGCTGAAGATATCGAAAAGCTGGAAAGTTCACTTGACCGACTCGTAAGCACCCTCAGAGCAGACGGGATCTTCTGCCTGATCTATGATGAAATACCTGCTGTTCCAAATACGGAATTTATTGATTCTGCTGTATATTTTGCAAAAAAAACAAGCTGTGATATGATTATCGGTTTCGGAGGAACGGAGTCCATAAATGCCGCAAAAGCGGTGGCTCTGCTGACCAGTAATTTCAATTTCTGCGAAGAAATCTTTGATTTCCAGGGCAAACTGGAAAAACCGGTTCCTCTGGTTACAATTCCTTCACATCCGATATTCGGATTTGAACTTCTTCCGGTGTTTTACATGAATGATATCCACAGCAGTACAAAAAAAGTTTATACAAACAACATGCTATATCCCCATTTTTCCATTCTTGATCCTGCAATTCCATCTCCCGCTTATGAGCACGAGATAGGTCCAATCGGAATGAGTGCAATAGCGCTTGCTGCTGAATCACTTATTTCACAGAATATTAACGAATTTACGAATACATATGCACTTAAGGCAATTGACCTGACTTTCAGACATCTGGTGCCTGCTTTCAAGGATCCGCATAATATTCATGTCAGAACACCGCTGCTTACAGCATCAATTCTTGCAGGAATAGCATTTTCCACATGCTATTTGTCTATCAGTCTTTCAATCGGACTTGCAATGTCTTCAAGAACAAACATTCCGCTGTCTCATTCGATTGCTGTACTGCTTCCGCATGTCATGGAATATAATCTTACTGCAGCTCCCGGACGTTATGTTCAAATGGCTAAAGTTATGGACGAAGATGTAAGGGAAATCACAGTTATTGAAGCCGCAATCAAGGCGATTGAAGCAATACGGAGACTTGAAATTGAAGTTGATATTCCTCAGAGAATTTCGCAATTCGGAATTTCAAAAACTGAATTTTCACCGACGGCAAATCTTGCTATGACTTATCCGTTCACATATAATGCACCGCGTTCATTAAACCGTGATGAAATTGAAACAATATTGATTGCAGCCTATTAAAGCGGAGCATTTCCCGGGTTCAATAAAAAAACCGGGAAAGCCGGATTTTATCTTACTGGATTGTATCTTTATCCTTATTACCGACATTCTTATTCAGATGCATCAGCTCTTCAACTGAAAAAATCTGCGTAATATCAAGAATTACAACAAAACCAGAATCGATTTTTGCAATACCTATTATATATCTACCGGAAATTCCTTTAACAATCGGGGGCGGCGGTTCAATGTCTTTGCCTTCTACCCGTACAACATGACTTACAGAATCTATCGCAAGTCCGACTTTTTTACCATTAATATCAACGACTATTGCCCTTAAATCTGATTCTTTTACATTAATCTTTATTCCAAAACGTTTTCCCAGATCTATAATAGGGATTACCTGGCCTCGAAGATCAATTATACCGATAATATAATCCGCAGATTTTGGAAGCTTTGTAATTTTAGGAAGTTTTAATATTTCCTGAACTTTCAGTATTTCAATACCATATTCTTCGCCACCGACCTTGAAGTTTACGACCTGCATTGAAGACATTTTGGAGGTTTCATTTTTTTTCAACATAACAATGCTTCCCGTTATTATAAGATAAACATATTTTATAGCAGTAAAAGGAATAATTCAAGAATAAAAATGACAAAACCCGGATTTTATTTGTATGTCAGTACAGGAAATATCCATAAACATACAGACCAAGTCCAGAAAAGATAAGGAGCAGTATTTTGGTAAAAATCGGTTCTCTGTTGCGCAAAAACATGTCAATTCCGCCGATTACAATTCCGCTTATGCCAAGAAAAGCGCCTATTCTGTAATAGGTAAAATATCGCCAGTATAGAAAATACGATACTGCAGCGCATAAAAGTATATCAAACAGATCCCATATCATGTATCTCTTTGATGGATGGAATTTTCCTAATGCAGATTCAGAATCAGAACCCTCTTTTCCGAAATACCTCTGACGTGTTGTCTCAATGGTTTTTTTCCGGGTCTTTTCCCTGATTTGATGCGCCGAAGAAGAAATACCGTAACAGTCACCGATTATTTTCAGAACTTCCTTATTAGGAACAGACGCAAAATACTCTGCACGCGGTGAAAATTTGCTGCTAAGAGAAATTGTACGGCCGTTTGAAAGATTTCTTTCAACGGTAATTTTACCATCATTAATTACAGAATAATACTGAATTCCGCCTTCGCTATTATCCTCAATATAGAGCCTTACTCTTTTATCTTTGACGTTATAATCAACACGCAGGTAATCCCCATTTGAAACAGTGCAGTAAAGAGCACGCTGGTAGCCTCTTATCTCAGACGGTCTTCTCTTCCAATAAGGTCTTTCATTATCATCGCTTGTAACAACAGCGTTTTTGTTGGAAAACTTATTCAGAAAAATACTCCATTATGAAATAAATCGGAGAGATAATAAAACTATCTCTCCGGTTATATATTATTTTTTCTTATGTCTATTTAATCTACGTCTTTTTTTTCTTTTATGATTAGCAATTTTTTGTCTTTTTTTCTTTTTTCCGCAAGGCATACAACGAACTCCTTTCTATATTATTTTAAATTATCAATTTCACCTGATTTATTCGGATTCTCTGAATTACGGGTTTCAATCTCCAAAGGATATCCGGACGTTCCGACAGGAAGTATCATTTTTACATTGGGTGCTATTTTGTCAATATAAATATATTTAAGCATCAGCGGATTTTCCTTAATGATTGAAGACATTTTTTTCAGTTTTTCAAAATAATAATCTTCCTGGATGGTCATTTTGCTGATGCTGTGTTTCAGATTTTCAATTTCAATACCCTGACGTTTTTTCAGGTCATTCAATTCCGTTTTGTATAAAAGTCCTGAGTTATATGCCTGCTCTGACGGATATCTTAAATCCGCACTTCGCTTTATGCCGGCTATTTTTATGCCATATCGTGCTGATGCGGAGATAATTTTATCAGTACTCTCAACATCAATCACTTTAATGAAATTTGCGAGTTTTTCAGCATCATATCCCGCTGAAAATGTTGAATTCACTAACCTGGATATTTCGGTTTCTACCATGCTGGTCAGCTTATCCTGAACAAGATCACCGTTAATCATATCATATTCAACGATGAAATCAGAAGGGATAATCTCATAACTGATTTCAAAACCGGCAGATATTGAATATTCATCATCTTTCAAATCAGCCAGTTCAGGAAGGAAAATTCTGGCATTTATTTCTTTAACTCCCTTTTTAGGGAACCGGAGCACATCTACATTCTTGAAATCAACCGCGCGGTAAACAATACGAATGCCTGAATCATAGCTCTTTTTAACAATTTTATTCTTTTTATCTATTTCAACGGCAAATTCATTTTCTTCAATTATATTTACAGTATAATAAGCTGCGGCTGAAACAGCCGCAAGTATAAACAGAGTGAAAATTATTCTAAAAAATTTATTCAATACTATTCTTCCTCTTTATATGGAATAGGACGGGCTGGCACTATTGTGGAGACGGCATGTTTATAAATGAGATTATGCTTTTTATCTGTTTCCAGAAGAATGGTAAAACTGTCAAAACTCAGTACTTTGCCCTGCAGAGGAACTCCGTTCGTCAGATAAAGAGTAACGTCCATTTTCTCTTTTCTGGCTGCATTCAGATACAAATCCTGTAAATTCGCTTTTGCCGTCATATCAACATCCTAAAAAATTTTTTATTTCCCTGTAAATACCTTCACGATCAGTCACATCAAACCAGTTTATATAATCAATCCGTTTAAACCAGGTCAATTGCTTTTTTGCATATTTTCTGCTGTTCTTTTTTATAAGATATACAGCTTCATCAAGCGATATTTTATTATTCAGATACTGAATTATTTCAAAATAGCCGATAGAATTAAGTGATTTTAAATCCTGCGAAAAACCCATCTGCAGAATATTTTCAACTTCATTTATTAATCCATTTTCAAGCATTTTGTCAACTCTATTATTAATTCTATCATAAATATATTCCCTGCCGGCATCAATACCGATGAAACATGTATCATCACTCCGGCAGCCTGTTCTGTTATTCTGATAAAATGACAGGGGTTTTCCGGTTCCACGGAAAACCTCAAGCGCTCTGATAATACGCTGAGTATCATTCGGATTGATTTTTACGGATGATTGGAAATCCACTGCTGCGAGTCTGTCATGCATCTCCTGACTTGAAGTTTCATGCAATTCATCTGTAATTTTCTTACGCACTTCCGGATCGATCTCGGGTACTCCGGAAAGTCCGTCAAAAAAAGAGGAAAGGTACAATCCGGATCCGCCTACAAAGAAGGGTATCCTGTCATGTTTTAAAACTATTTCCGAATATTTAAGTGCCCTGTTGATAAATTCATTAACTTCAAAATGAAAATCAGGGTCAACTTCATCTATAAGATAATGAGGTATTCCTCTCATCTCTTCAGAAGTTAATTTTCCGGTGCCTATGTTTAAATACTTGTAAACCTGAACAGAATCAGAAGAAATAATCTCGAATGTATCCGGGAAAACCGATTTGGCTATCTGAACCGATAAATCGCTTTTCCCGATGCCGGTCGGACCGGCCAGTACTAACGCTTTAATACTATTTCCTAATCAATATCAGGCGGCTGTAATTCATACTTGAGAGTGCCGTCTATCATTACCTTCATAATATTCGGCACAATCTTCCACTTGAGATCATCCGGAATTTCATCGATATAATCAACTTTATTTACAACTTCCATTGCGGCTTTTGTAAAAATGTATTTGTTCTCACTGATAGAAATAAGTTTATCCAAAGGTATTATCAATTTGTTCCTCCAAAAGTTTAATTACCCTGCCGTTCATCATGTTCCTTTTCAGCAGGGAACAGGTAATCACAGCATTAATACTGTCTACTGCATCTTCAAGAATATCATTAATTATGACATAGTCATAATGGACATATTCCCTGATTTCATCTACAGCATTTTTCAATCTTAATTTAATCTGATCCTCTGCATCGGTATTTCTGCCTATGAGTCTTTCACGTAAAACAGAAAGCGAAGGCGGTATTACAAAAATAAAAATACCGTTTCCAAGTCCGGATCGGACAATTTTTGCACCCTGTACATCTATGTCCAGAATAGGAATTCTGTTTGAAGCCTGTATTCTGTCAATCTCTTTTTTAAGCGTTCCATAATAATTATTATGTACCCTGGCCCACTCTACAAAATCATCATTTCTGATTTTTTCCTCGAATATTTCCGGAGTTGTGAAATAATAATTCACACCGTCAACTTCACCGGGACGTATCTGACGGGTTGTTGTTGAAATCGAAAAATCAAGATCCGACCGTTTCTGCATCAGACGTTTAATGATAGTAGATTTACCCGCTCCGGAAGGGGCAGACAATACAAGAGTTATTGAATCATTTCTCATTTGCGTTCATTCGGTTTGCTATTGTTTCAGGCTGCATGGCTGAAAGAATAACATGATTGCTGTCCATAATGAGAATCGCTCTTGTTTTGCGGCCGTGAGTCGCATCAATCAGCATGCGGTTTTCCTTGGCTTCCTCTCTGATTCTTTTACCTGATGCCGAAGTCGGCATGATGACCGCAACCAGTCTGGAAATTACAACCGCATTTCCGAAACCGATATTCAGCAGACCTGATTTCAATATCTGTTCACTCATACAATATTCCTGCTCTGCTCTCTTATTTTGTCAATATTATTTTTAACTGTAACAGCATGCTGCGAAATGGCAGAGTTGTTGGATTTGGAGGCAATTGTATTTATCTCCCGGAACATTTCCTGTGCAATAAAATCAAGTTTTTTACCTATTGCACCGTTTTCCTTCATCGTCTCCACAAACTTTTTATTATGATCATTTAGACGGCTCAGTTCTTCATTAATATCAAGTTTATCTGTTAGAATAGCAATTTCAGTATAAAGTCTGTTCGGATCAGCTTCAACAGAAGAAATCTTTTCAATTTTATCCTTCAGACGGCTGAAATTATTTTTTACAGCATCTTTTGACAGAACTGTGATTTCTCTGACAGCAGCATTAATCTCTTTAAGCGATCCGGTCATATCCTTTTCAACTGACTTGCCTTCAACGGCACGCATTTTTAAAGTGTTTTTAATTGCCCGGTTTAATACCTTTAAAATCTCATTTTTGCTTTCATCAGTAATCTGGGTTCTGCCTCTGCAGATTACACCTTCCATCTGCAGAATTGCATCAAGAGAAATTTTTCTGTCTTTAATTTTTTTTTCTATTTTCAGTATTTCATTATAATACTTGTCAAAAAGAGCGTTATTAATATCAATATTTCTGGATTCAATCCAGTCGAAAATTTCAATATTCAGTTCAACTTTTCCCCGTGAAATAAATTTTTTCACAAGATCCAGATATGTATTTTCTTCAGTCCGGATTACTTTCGGAATGTTGATGAAAACTTCAATGTATTTTGTATTTAATGCTTTCAATTCAACCGAAAACGTGAACTGTCCGGTTTTGCCTTCAAGAAAGGAGTAGCCAGTCATACTTTCCATAAATTATCCTTATCAGATCTGCTTAATTACTTTGTTCATCGAACTGACGGTTACCAGTCCGGTTTCAGCTGAAAACTCAATTGTCCTGCCGGTATGCCCGCCGACATCTTCATCCACAATCGGAATATTTTCATCCTGAAGAATTTTCTTCACCATATTGATGTTATCAATGCCTATCTGACTCATTTTTTCAAAATTATGATGACTGAACATTTTGGATCCGCCGAATATTTTCGCTTCAAAATTAAGACGCGAGCCGCCGTTATCCTCCATCTTCTGAATAAGAATCGGAATGGCGGTATCAGCATATTTGGTGGGACTTGATTCAATATCCCTTCTTACCGGAAGCATTATGTGGGACATCCCTGCAATTTTTAACTTTTTATCATATAGACAGACACCAAGGCATGAGCCTAGAGTGGTTTTCAGCGTTCCGTGAAACTTAATCACTTTTATCTCGGCAATACCAATACTAACGGTTTGAGAACTCATTCTTTCTCTCCTTCGGAATATATATTGGCGCATCAAGTATTTTGACATAAATGAAATCATCAGAAACCGAATGAAGAGTCTCAGAATGCCCGATAAAAAAATACCCGTCCGATTTATTTATTGATTTATAAAAATTTGAAACAAGCAGCTTCTGATGCTCCTTGTCAAAGTATATCATTACATTCCGGCAGAAAATAATGTCAACATCAGCGGGAAAAGAATCTTTAAACAGATTCAAAGGCTTGAATTTAACTAATTTTCTGACATCATCAGTAATTTCAAGAACATCATCAACCCCCGGTACCTGCTTAAAATATTTTTTAAGAAGATCAGGCGGAACTTTTTCAATTCTCCGGCCGGAATATCTTCCGATTTTTGCAAACTCCATAACTGAGTATGCAATGTCAGTTGCAAGAATTTCGATATCCCAGCCCTTAAAAAGACTCATTTGCTCATTGACACAAATTGAGATTGTATAAGGTTCCTCGCCGGTGGAGCATCCGGCGCTCCATATTCTGAGCTTTCTATCCTTTTTCCGTTCTGCAATGTCCTGAAAGCATTTTTTTGAAAGAGCCTCAAAATGACGTTCATTTCTGAAAAAGTAAGTTTCATTTGTTGAAACCACATCCAATAAAGCTTCAATTTCAACATGTTTGTCTTTTAAATTATTTATGTATTCATAGTATTCGGAAAATGTTTCAATTTTTAATTCAGACAGACGTTTGCGCAGCCGGTTTGAAAGCAAAGTTATTTTTGCCTCTTTCATGAATATACCGCTTTCATCATAAACAAGTTTCGAAAATTTTGCAAACTCTTCAGCGGTAAGTCTTTGAATTTTCCCAAAATCCATAATTTCTCCTGACATTAAACATGTCCATGCAGATTAAGTATTAGTTTGATTTCCCCAGCCGGAATACCTGAACATCTGGAAATGATATCAACAGGTATCCCTTCTTCATATAATTCCCCGATCAGAGAATGTCTGTCATCCGCCGAATGAAAAAGATTCTTAATTTCATCCTCAGCTTTAACGGGATTTTTTAATGCAGAAAAATTTATTTCCTCATTTACCGTAAAATCAATGCCTTTGACAGCAGATTCATTTTTCTTAAAATTGCCATCTTTATTTCTGCTGTTAAATATACTCCTGTTTATTTTAGCAGTTTTGCCGCCATCATTCAATTCTTTTTTTTCATCATTTATATTAAAATCAACCGAATCTATCTGACCCGATTTCTGAAGCAGAATTTTGAAAACATTTATCCGGTTTTCCAGCAGGGAAATATTTCTATCAGCAGTCTGGTTAAATTCCCTGATCGTATCGTCCATTTCCTTCCGGAATTTCTTGACATAAAATTCAGATGCGGATTTTTCCAGTTTCAGGGAAACAAAAAGATAAAATATTGTGCAGATAAGAATATTAACGCAAATAGTAACAAAAAATGTAAGCATATTTTCCTTTATTTCTTAATATCAATTATACGTCCGAGTCCTAAATCCTGAACATATTTAACATTTGATGATACTTCCTTATCATCTGATTCCTCTTCATCCTTATTTCCGGATGATTGCAGAAAAGGATTTTTCCTTTTTTTCTCTTCATCCCTGATTTGGGATTCATCCGCCTTTTTGTTTTCACCAAGCCGTGTATTTATGAGACTTGATTTTAAAGCAGCTTCCTGATCTGCAAGCGTATGCTGCTGAATAACTGCATCATTTTTAGCATTCTGATTTCTTGCAATCTCTGAAATCTGACCGATATTAGACTGAAGATCGATTGGACGAATAGACATACATCCCTCCTCTATCTGCGTTTGCGGGCAAAAGCGCTTAACTGTGCATCAACACCCGCAGGCGGCTGATATTTCCCGAATTTCCACTCTCCTCTTTCAAGCGTTATCAGCACATTGGAATAGGGATCATTCACCTTTAATTTTTTATCCTTTATGTAAATTTCCACGCCTGGAAACAGATTCTTCTCGGCGCAGACTCTTCCCTTCTGTTCTATCATATTAAGATATTCATTCAGTTCATCAATGGAAAATTTAATTTCAGTTTTCCTTTCTGTAAGTTTTTCCTTTCGTCCCTTAAGTGTCTGAATCATTTCTTTCTGTTCAGCTGTAATCTTGCCTGCTCTCTGCCTCTGGTCAAGAGTATGTAGATCCTTCTCAATTTTCTCAAGCTCATCGATTAAATTTGCCATGCCTGATTCAAGATCCTGCATCTGCTGGAGAACTTTAGGATTCATACCTACCCTGATTTCAGTTTTAACATAGGAATCAGCTCCGATTTCCTTCGCATTTACTTCATCACCGGCTCTCAGGATACCACCGACTATATGCGCTCTTCTGCCATTACTGAAAATAACTTTGCCGGCATCAACGCGGGAATGCAGAAGCTCTTCACCTATAAATACATTTTTTTCCGCAACAAGATGAGCCGATCTCACGAATCTGGCATATATGGAACCGTTTGTCGTTTCGATTTTCGCCTCATCACGGCCGTTAATACCGCCCCTTACGATAATATCACCCTCAGCTTCAAGAAAAGCTTTCTGAACAGATCCGCGCACTTCAATATTTCCCGATGCTTTAATTGTAAAATTATCAATAACATTTCCGGTAACCATTACTGAACCGAGCATGACAATATTTCCTGATTTATTATCAACATCTCCGGAAACAATCATTACCTCATCGACTGTAATCTTATTCCCCTTCATTACAACCTGTCCGTTCCTTTCAGCAGTCAGCTCTGTTTTATCATCAGATAAAATCGTACCTTCTCCAAAAATAATTGAACAGTCTTTTCCTGATTTTGCCGGAAGCACTCTGTTGGTTACGGTTCTGCCGGGAATTCCTTTTTCAGCAGGGATTTTAACAGCAAGTATCTGACCTGCGACTACATTCTCTATTAAATTTAATTCCTTAAAATCTATCTGATCGTCCGTGACATTAAAATTAATTTCACTGCTTAAACGGACTTTATATTCAATGTATGCATCCTTACCATGCTGAGGTTTTGATCCCTGAGCCGCCAGTAAAGGAGAAGAATAATTCATTTCCTCAAGATAGGCGTTTATTTTTTTTTCATCAATTCCGGAAATAATATTCATATGTTTAAGTGCAATTAAAACATCGTCGAGTTCCATATGCCTTCCTGAAAATCTCGGAGGCTGGAATCTGACATATGCACTCATTTCATCATCAGAAAGTTCAACTCTGAGTGAACCGTCATTATCAATATTCGGTACCCATTCACCTACACGGATATATTCACCAGTTTTGTTCTTGGCTATTTTTTTTACAAGTTCCTGGTCATAATTTTTAATGCGAAGCATATCGAATTTTGCTGCAATATCCTGCAGTTTTGCAGGCTCGCCTTTACCGCGCGGCGGTGAAACTTTAAACCATACTCCGGTTTTTGTTGTACGTATTTTAAAAGTACCGGGCATATTTTCCGGAATTACAGAAGTATTAATATGAAGCGCACTGGATGTCAGCTTTGAATCAAGTGCATTTAAATCACCGAATTCCTTCTCTGCAGTCAGCGGACGGACAATTACTTTAAAAGGCTGCCGCCCGAAGCCCATAAATCCTTTTGTGCCTTTTTCAATTACATCATAATCAAGCATTGTAAGATCAACATTAAATTCCGCTGATGCAAGGGCCAGTGCCTGTTTAATGGAATCGGCATATACTTCAATTTCATTTTCTTCCGATACTCCGCCTTCGTCCAGACTCTTTATCAATTCTTTCAGGTTAGACATTTAATCTACCCTACCAGGTTTGATTTTATTCTGCCGAGACGACCGCGCAGCCTCATGATCGCTTTTGTATGAAGTTGGGATATCCGGCTTTCGGTGACCTCAAGAACCTGTCCGATTTCCTTTAAAGTCAGGTCCTCATAATAATAAAGAACAATCACCTTTTTCTCTTTATCGGGGAGTTTTTTAATTGCTTCGACAATATGATCCTTAATTTCCTCTTTTTCAATCAGTACATCAGGATTCATATTATCCGGTGCTTCCAATGTTTCCAGAATGGAAAGCTCATCACTCTCATCACCGAGATACCATATATCATTCAGCGAGACCATGGCGGTTCCGCTTACTTTATTCAGAATTGTGTGAAACTCTTCAATAGTAATTCCTAGTTCTTTCGATATCTCTTCATCTTCAACAGTACGGCCCAGTTTGTTTTCAAGCTCAGCTATCGCACTTTCAATTTCTTTTGCCTTCTGCCTGATAGACCTCGGTATCCAGTCAATTGAACGGAGTTCATCAAAAATTGCACCGCGTACACGGGTCATTGCATATGTCTTAAATTTTATTCCTCTGTCAGGATCATATTTGGAAATAGCATCAATAAGCCCGAAAATTCCATATGAAACAAGATCGTCAAATTCAATATTCTGCGGCATGCCCATTGATACCTTACCGGCAACATACTTAACCAGAGGTGCATACTTAAGAATGAAATAATCCTTCAGCTCCTGGTCTTTGGTAGCACATAACTGTTTCCAGAGAGTTTCCTCGTTACAGGCATCCAGTTCTTGTATCTTTTTTTTGTTCATGAATTCCTTCCCGGCAATTTATTACTCATCCTTACTCATCATGGTTCTGATCGCTTCAGCCATTAGTTTCGGTTCAAATTGCATTCCTTTTTCTTCCAGAATGTGTTTCCCCATTTTTGAACCGGAAATATTATTCAATGCCTCATCCGCATAGTTATCATTTGAAGCATTTTCAGATCCGCCTGAATAGTCATCAGATTCAGGCATATCCTCTTCTATGGAAGTCTCATTCTCAAAACTGTTAATACTTTCATAATTCGGTGATTTATTTTCAAATTGCATCGAATCAGAATCTATATTTCCTTCTGTACCGGAATGTTCTATCTCAGCTGAAAATACAATATTATAAAATTCCGGAATATATTTCTTAATTACAATTACTGAACCAAAACCAATTACACTGAAAATAATTGAAAATATTACAGCTCTCAGAATAATTATTGTAATATTATTGCCGGAAATGAAACCTACAGCAAGCGACAATAACATCGCAGCCCCGGCAAAAACAACTGCCAACTTAATTTCCCATTGTAAATTTTTAATAGATACCATAACAATATAATTTTATCTGTCAACCTGTATTTATGTCTCTTATAATGATATATTACCGATTTTTACAAGAAAATCAATAATTTTATCATATTTTAACCTGAACACCGCTGATTACTCCTCATCTGATTCATTTTCTGCTCTGCTGGCGAACAATTTTTTAACAAATCCCGATATGCCGCCATTCTGATAGTTACCGGGTTCCCTGTTCGCAATTTTATCGGCAATAATATTTACGCATACAGATGCCTTGCATTTCGGATATGATACTATAAACGGTTTCTGGCTTCGCACCGATTTCGGTACAGAAATGTCATCAAAAACAAAACCAAGATTCTCAACTTTTATATTCAGAAACTGTCCGGCAATATTTATAATTCTCTGAGCAACGCGCTTTCCTTCCGATACGCTCTGACATCTGTTTACTATCAGCTTAATCGTTTTATCGGTGGATTGTGATGCAATTGACTTGATGATCCCGTAAGCGTCTGTAATAGCCGTAGGTTCCGGAGTTGTCACAACAATAATTTCATCTGAGCTGGTAAGAAAACTGAGAACATTCTGTGAAACACCCGCACCGGTATCAACAATCAGAAAATCATCATTCGCTATTTCAGAAAGTTCGGAAATGAAATCAGCCCGCTGCTTTTCATTCAGATTAGCCAGCTGATGAAAACCGGCCGCACCTGCAATAATCTTGATTCCTTCCGGCACTTCAATTACTATATCCTTAAGTTTCTTTTTACCTTTAATTACATGGTAAAGATTGAACTTCGGAATTATTCCGAGAATAACATTTATATTTGCAAGTCCAAGATCCGCATCCAGCAGTGTAACTGAGGCATTTCCTTTTGCAAGAGCAATTGAAAGACTTACTGCAAGACTTGTTTTCCCCACACCTCCTTTTCCGCTGGTAATTGCGATAGATCTGGTATTTGACGGGATTGTATCCTTTTTTGCAACAACAAGTCTTCTTAAATTAGCTGCCTGATCCACTTTCTTCCTCCGGTTTTGTCAAAATGGAGTCTCCGTTATAATCATACCTGCAAGAGCATCTCTTTCGGCGATGAGTATATCATTCGGAACCTCCTGCCCGTTAGCAATATATGAAATGGGCTTATTATATTTATCGGCAACATCCACAACATTCCCTACAAAAGAAGTTTCATCCGTCTTGGTTATAAGAATACTGCTGATGTCCAGCGAATCAAATGCTTTAAAAACCTCAATAACGTCAGACTTTTTAGTTGTTGCGCTGATACACAGAATTTTCTCAAAATCATAGTCAACCTGGTCAGCATAACTCTTTATTTCTGCAATCTTCATTGTATTTTTATGACTTCTGCCGGAAGTATCCACAAATATGATATCAGACTTTTCATTTTCAATTACAGTCCTGAATTCTTTCTGTTCATTTACAACATGAACGGGAATCTTCATTATTTCAGCATATTTTTTCAGCTGCTCAGTAGCTGCAATCCGGTAGGTATCTATGGTTATAAATGACACTTTTTTACCTTCTCTCAGAGCAAAATGCGCACCGAGTTTTGCAAGCGAAGTTGTTTTACCGACCCCTGTAGGACCTACAAGCATAATGATTTTCTTTTTCGATGCTTTCACCGCAATAGGACCGGATGTTATGATTTTGGTTTTTACAAGATCCTTCAGTGTTTTTTCAATTTTGAATTTATCCTTAAGATCTTCCTTGCTCAAACTGTTTTTAACCTCATGAATCATTTTATCACTTTCTTCGGAATCAAAATCATTTTTTCGCAAAATTTCCCTGTATGATGAAAGCTCCTCGGGTGTCCTGTCAGTTTTAGCTTCTCGTACTTCATGCTCCTTGGCCATCAGAAGTTTCAATGTTTCCTTAATTTCCGCAAATTCTTTTTCATACATGGATTTATCCTGCTCAGCAGCAGTTTCCTGAATGTAATCGGATTTTGTCCTGGATGCGTCATTTTCCTTTTTAAGGTTGCTGTTCATGCTGTTAATGTTGTTTATCAGATCATTCAAAGTCTGGTTACCGCCTGCAGCATCGCTGTTTTTGCGCAATGTAGTTCTGTTTTCAGAAGCTGATTTATTCAGCATTCCTGAAATCACATCATTGTCCACCTTTACATCAAAAGAACTTTTTGCTTCACTTTTCAGTTTATTGATCTGTCTTTTTTCATGAAGAGCCGCTGTCAGTTCAACAACCTCCTTTGCAAAGAACCGGCTGTTCATCAGACCGCCTTCCTTTATATATTTGTGGCTGATTGGAATAGCCTCATCACCATGCTGTCTTCTGAGTTCCATCAGCGCTTCATTATAGGTTGCTGCCTTGATTTTAAAATATTTCATTTTTCACCTCTACCTGATATTTGAAGTTACCATTGCCGATGTAAGTACGTTTACATTGACGGTAGGTACAATTTCGTTATATGATAAGACAACAGCATCCGGCACCTCACGTTCAAGAAGCGTAAAAAGGACGCTCCGGATATGAGGGGACACCAGATAAACAGCTTCATGGCCGGCATTTTTAACGGATTTATAGGCATCAAGAAGCGTTGTCATTACGATTTCATGAGTTGAAGGATCCAGTCCGACAACCTGACCTTCGATCGGATCATCATGTATTGACTGGCGGATGATGCCTTCAATTTCCGGATCAACTGTAATTACTGAAAGATTTTTTCCGTCTGTAACATGATCCTTGCAGATCTGTCTTGACAGAGCAACCCGGATATATTCCGTCAGAACACCCGGATCGGATGTATAATCAGCATATGTCGCCATGGTCTCGAAAATCGTTATCATGTTCCTGATGGATATTTTTTCTCTCAAAAGGTTCTGAAGGACTCTCTGAATTACACTGAGGGTAAGTTTATTATTTCCCAGAATATCCTCTATCACTGCGGGATAATCCTGTTTAATATTATCAATAAGCTGCTTGACTTCCTGTCTTCCAAGAATTTCAGCCGCATGGCGTTTAATTATTTCCGTAAGATGAGTAGCAATGATTGTAGGACAGTCAACTACCGTATAACCGCCCCTTTCAGCGAAATCACGTCTGTCAGGATTAATCCATATCGCCTTGAGATTAAAAACCGGTTCAACAAACTCGCTTCCCTCTATTTTCTCAATTACATTACCTGAATCCATGGCCATTAATTTGCCGACTTCCAGACTTCCCGAACCGATTTCAACTCCGCGTATCAGTATCGAATAGGAATTCGGTTCAAGTTCCATATTATCCCTGATTCTTATAGGCGGTACAATCAGTCCCATATTAAGCGCACTCATCCGTCTTATGTTTGTAATACGGTCAAGCAGAGTACCTCCCTGATCAGGATCAACAAGAGGTATGAGACTGTATCCGATTTCAACTTCCATGGCATCAACGTTAACAAGCGGCATGACAGACTCGGGTTTTTTTGCTTTCCCGGCCATTTCCTTGGATACGGATTCAGCTTTTTGCACCTCATCCTTTCTCGCCTGAAGAAGAAAAAAGCCCAGCAGACCAAGACCGCCTGCAAGAAAAATAATCGTAATTTTCGGAAATCCGGGAATCAGCGCGCTTGCTCCGAGAGCAACAGCGGCAATCAGCAGAGCCCGAGGCTGGGAAGTAAACTGATCCGCCAGATCATCAGGAAGAGAATTATCCGAAACCGCTCTGGTAACAATAATACCTGTTGCAGTTGTAGTCAGTAATGAAGGAATCTGACCGACAAGGCCGTCACCGATGGAGAGCAGTGTATATGTTTTTATTGCAACATCGAAAGCTTCTCCCCTCATCGCCATTCCGATGACAAAACCTCCGATGATATTTATAATTGTAATTAAAATACCGACTTTAACGTCTCCCTGAACAAATTTGGAAGCTCCATCCATCGCACCGTAAAAATCCGTTTCACGTCTCAGATTTAAACGCCGTTTTGTCGCCTCCTCTTCAGTGATTACGCCGTTCTGAAAATCAGCATCAATTGTCATCTGCTTACCTGGCAAAGAATCCAGGGTAAATCGTGCAGCAACTTCGGCCGTTCTGGTAGCTCCCTTTGTGATAACCATAAACTGCACTGCAATCAGAATGGTAAATACGATAAAACCGACGACATAATTACCACCGACAACAAAATTACCGAATGTTCTGATAATTTTACCGTCAAAAGCAGCGCCGTTCAGCAGAATAAGTCTTGTAGAGGAAACATTCAGTGCAAGCCTGAAAACAGTCGTGATTAGCAGCAAAGCCGGAAAAATTGAAAAATCATAGGCTTTAGGAATAAACATTACTATCATCAAAACAATAAGCCCTATTAAAAGGCTTACTGACATCAGAAAATCGAGAAGAAAAGTAGGCAGCGGGATAATCAGCATTGCAACAACTGCAACGACTCCGATTCCCATGAGAACATCCTTACGCTGCATCCATTCTGCATTTTCGGTAAGATTTCCCAATAATGATGCTTCAGCCATTTATTTCCCTCCTATCCAACATATTTCAGTTTTCCTTTCTGATATAGAATAGAATAAACCTCTGACACTGCCTTGAAGAGATCTTCCGGTATTATGTCTCCTATGTCAAGACGTTTATATAATTCCTGGGCCAAAGGCCGGTTTTCTATCATAAAAATATCATTTTCTTTCGCAATTTCCTTAATTCTTAGCGCCATACTGTCAACACCCTTTGCAACGACAGCCGGTGCGGGAATATCAGATTCCTGATCCCATTTAAGGGCAACGGCAAAGTGAGTCGGGTTTGTAACGACAACATCAGCACCGGGAACAGCGCGTATCATATTCCGCGTCAGAATCTGACGCTGCATTTCACGGAGCCTGCCCCTCATTTGAGGATCACCCATGGTTTCCTTTAATTCTTCCTTAACTTCCTGCTTGCTCATTTTCAATGATTCCCTGAATTCGCTTTTCTGAAAAAAATAATCGGGTATTGCAAGCGCAATGAGAAGAATGGCTGACCACAGAATAATTTTAAGTGCGATAAAAGCAAGCTGGGACATTGCTGCCGCGATTGAAATATCCGGCATGGCGATTATTTTATCAAAATCGCCATGAATAATCAGATATGAGCTGATTGCAATAATAAGTATTTTAAATATGGATTTGAACAGGTTCATTGCAACCTTGCGTGAAAAAAATATTTTTTTCATCATTTCATCAGGAGTAATCTTTATCTTCGTCAGATCAAATCTGATAGGATGCGCCGATGCCTGAAACCCGACCTGCATTATGTTTCCCATCAGTGCAACAATTATACAGACTGCAAAAATCGGTCCGAGTATAAATGCAACTTCCTCCATAATCCTGACTCCGTCCTTAAAAAGAAGACGATTATCAAAATTTATATGGGCGAAGTTCGAGAAATAATAGACGGCAAGTTTTGCAATACGGTCATAGGTCCATTTTCCGAGAAAAAAAACTGTTAAAAATCCGCAAAGAACTACAAGCGCTGCAGGCAGTTCTTCGGTTTTAGCTACCTGCCCTTTCTCCCTTGCTTCCCGGATTTTTTTCTCGGTAGGTTCTTCAGTACGGCCTTCATCCTCAGCGGCAAAAAGCTGAAGATCAAATTTGAAATCCGGCAGATCGGTACCGGGAATGATTTCATAATTTATAAAATTTTCATAAAACATAAAAGCTATACCGGCCAATATAAAATAACTTTTGACAAAAAGGTAAATGATCTTTCAAGCGCCACATGCATGATGCGGATAATCATCGGCGAAAGAATTGCAAGAAGCGAAAAGGCAATGATTATTTTAAAAGGGAATCCAAGCATCATGATATTCATCTGCGGTGCTGCTTTTGCCAGCACTCCCTCGCTTACCGTAACCAGAAAAATAGTCGCGACTATCGGCAGAGCAATCTTGAGAGCTATAACGAACATTCCGCTGAAAGAATGAACCATATAACGGACAAGATCTCCGGAACCGTTAACCACATTAAATGCCGGTGCAAGTTTATATGATTTATAAATGGCACTTAACAGAAAATGATCTCCTTTAATATATAAAAAAACCAGTATGCCGATAAAATTTTTAAGCTGTCCTATAATCGGAACTGACACCTGACTCATCGGATCAAGAACCTCATTTATACCAAAACCTATCTGTACCGCAAAATACTGTCCTGACAGCTGAAATGCCGCAAACACAATAGATGACAGAAATCCCAGGTAAACGCCAATCGCAACCTCACGCAGAACCATTAATCCGTATTGAGCCATATTTGCCGATACAGTATACCCGTCAGCCGTAACAACGGGAAATATGACAAGCGTAATGAAAAAAGCAAGAGCAGCTTTCGTTCTGAAAGGTATAATGGCACTAGAAAAAAAAGGTGCTGTCATGAACATTGAATGCATTCTGATGTAAATCAGAAGGAATGCCTGAAAACTGTATACAAACGCATACATCAGCCTGCTCCGCCTACTTTTGAAATCATGGAAAAAAGATTTTCAGTATAACCGACCAGCATCTGTATCATCCATGCTGCAAAAAATATGATTGCAATAAAAATTGATACGATTTTCGGGACAAAAGTCAGGGTCTGTTCCTGAATTGACGTTGTTGTCTGAAAAATTGATACCAGCAGACCGACAGACATACCGATACCAAGTATGGGGGCTGCGACAATTATGGTTATCATTATAGCTTCACGTAATATCTGAATTACGACAACATCAGTCATAATAATCTCCTATCAGTTAAAGGATTTAACAAGTTCATAAATTATCAGATTCCATCCGTCTACAAGTATGAAAAGTATAATTTTGAACGGAAGCGAAATCATTACCGGCGGCAGCATGACCATACCCATGGCCATCAGCGCACTTGCCACAATCATGTCGATAACAATGAACGGAATAAAGATATAGATTCCAATTTCAAATGCTATTTTCATCTCACTTATCATAAAAGCCGGAATAAGACAGTAGGAAGGGACATCATCCTCACTTTTGGCTTCAATTTTTCCAAGTTCAAGAAAAAGAGCTATATCATTCTTTCTGGCCTGACGGAACATAAAAGCCCGGAGCGGCTTCATACTTTCATCAAAAAATTTTTCATTACTGATCTTTCCATCCATGTACGGAGTTAACGCCTTCTCATTTATTTCACTGAATGTCGGCGCCATCACAAAAAAGGTAAGAAAAATGGACAAACCGACTATCACCTGCGTCGGAGGCATCTGCTGAAGAGACAACGCTCTTTTCACAAAATCCAGTACGATTACGATTCTTGTAAACGAAGTCATCATCATTGCGATGGCCGGAGCCAGCGTCAGAATTGTCAGCAGGAACATTACCTGCAGTCCCAATGCAACATCTTTCGGACTTTGAGCTTCTGTTATATCGAAAGCAATTTTAGGAATAGGCATTTTTACATTTCCGGTATTCTGGGCAAAAAGGGTGCCCGCACACAGGAAAAAGGCCAGTAATGCAACAATTTTAAATTTTCTTTTATTCATTTTCAAAACCGTTCAACCGTTTCAATCTGTCTTTTTGTCTTTTCAGATAATTCATTTTATCTTCATCTATAAAATCATAAAAATCCCTGTTATTGCTCATTGCATCATCAGACTGAGTTTCATTATTTTCAGGTGCATATTTTTTCCGGCGGATCCGCTCATCAGACTGTTCATTTGAAAACAGATTTTCCTTTTTAACATTTCCTTTGCCCTTATGCGAGGAAGTAAATTCAGAAGTTTTTTTAATTACTTCACCGATAAAACCGGCTGTATTTTCAACATACTGCTGAAAAGTAGTTTTGTCTCCGGAAGATGATTTCGAACTCTGAAGCCGTATCTTGTCTTTCTGATCTTTTTCAGTAATTTCCGTAAGAAGGTTTATATTTGAATCCGTCACTCCGAGAACAAGCATTTTGCCCGCAACATCAATAATCTGAATAAATTTATTCTGACCTACAGGCACTGCAGAAATGACGTCAACTGCACTCCTCCCTATAACAGACATACCCGTTTTTTTTGAAACAAAACGGAAGAAAAAATAAAAGCCTGTGAGAAGAAGCGCTACAATAAGGAAAAATTTGAAAAACATCCATCCTGTTGAAGCAGGCTCGGGTTCCACCCTGCTGTAATCATAAAGCGATGCATCTTCTCCGGGAACAGCTTTTTTTTCACCGTCAGTACCGGATTTTTTTTCAGACAAGTCCTCTGTCTGTACGTCTGAATCTTTCTGCTTATCTTCAGACGGCGGAAGAACCTGTTCAGATTTTTTCTCGGCTTTTGCTGAAAAAATATTATTTTGTACTAACGTATATCCTGCTCCGTTCCGATATGCAGATAGGGGTAACAGTATGACTGTAAATGCTGCAAGTACCATAATTGACAGAGTTGCTTTTTTTTTCGCTTTCATTTTATCTTATGTCTCATTATTTATTATAAAATATGACAGCTGCCGGCTGCCAAATTTTACTGATTTCCTATTTTATGAAGTCTGTCTGACGGGCTGACGATATCAGTTACACGCACACCGAAGTTCTCATCGATAACGACAACCTCTCCTTTTGCAATCAGCTTGTTATTTACCAGAAGATCAACCGGTTCTCCAGCCAGTTTCTCAAGCTCTATTATCGAACCTTCTCCAAGACCGAGAATATCCTTCACAAGCATCTTCGTTCTTCCAAGTTCAACTGTCAGAGACAGCATTACATCCATCAGAAGACCGATATTCTGACCTACACCCGGAGGCATTCCTCCGCCGAGAGGCGGGAATTTAACCGGATTAATATTTACATTTCCTGTCATTTGCTGCGCAAAACCGCCCATTTGCTGTCCCTGAGAGGGAACAGAGCTATACCCGCCCCCGCCGCCGCCTGTTGAACGGGCAAGACCGCCGGCCAGATTTATTTCCATTATATGGAAAAATGATGAATTCAGTATTCCGTCTATATTTATACTGTAAGTAATTTTCACTATTTCACCGGCAGGAAGCTGAAGTTCCGCGCCTGAATTTGCAATACTGATTGTCGGAGGAACTGTATTTATAGGCGCACCTACTCGCTCTACAAGCTGATTTGCAACAGATGACAAAAGAGAACTTACAAATTCCTGCAGGGTACTCTGATGCGCATCACTGAGTTCCGACGGCGCCTTGCCGCTTTCATCGCCCATCATGAGAGAAGATATTACACCTGCATCATTTTTTGAAAAGATTACAAGATTCTGTCCGTTCAGACCGCCGTTATAGCCCATCTGCACCTGAACATACTGCTGCAGAAACTCATTAACAATTGCATCACGTGATTTTATTTCAACTGTCGCATTAGTAATAGAGATATTTTTCTGCAGGTACCCCGAAAGGGACGGAGCTATGGCCCCCATAACCCTGTTCATTACATCACGTATGGAGTCTCTTTCCATAGGAGAAAGCGAGCCGCCTGACATCGGCGAGGAAGTCATCGACTGAGGCTCAAAACCGCCACCGCCTGTTGGAGACAACATATCATCTGCACCCTGTAAGAGAGCATCTATTTCATCTTGTGATAATGATCCGTCACCCATACTTCCCCCAATTAAAAATTAATTATTTATCAATTAACAACAAATTCCGTAAAATATACTTCTTTCACTTTTCCGGCAATTAAAATTACATTTACCTGAGCCTTGATTTCTTCCGAGAGAGAAATCGTATCTTCTATGGAATTTATATCTTCAAATTTCTTTCCACGCAGAATAATATTTATCAGATGTCTTATCTGAATTCTGCGCTGGATAAGCTCGGTATTTAAAGCAATATTGTCTTCATATCCGAGCGAAAGAGTGATCTTAGCAAAATGAGGTTCCTCATCGTTAGTAGTCACAGTAAAAGAATCAATATCAAAATGAGCAAGCGGAGGAGGCGGAGGCGCAACAATCACGTCCTGTGCCTGCTGATATGATTTGTTCTGTACATATCTGGCAACCTGATATGATACTATTACCACAAGTATGAAACCGACTACCGCAGCAACAACCCATATCAGTATTTTTATGATCTTTGAAGCATTTACGGATTTCGCGGGTGCTGCCGCACCGGAACTCTCGTCATCTTCAATGTCATTTATTTTCTCTTCATCACCCATATTATTACCTGAAATACCGTTCTTATAATAATTTTCGGTCAAACTGCTAAAAATAGTTAAAACATTATCAAATATAAAACAAAATTATTCATGTGACATAATAATATATTAATTTAGAATGTCAATTAATATATTTCATTCAGACGGGAATGAAGCAATAAAACGTCATCTCCACTCCTCATCAGGCAGAGGTTTATTAATTTCAGGATTACTTCCCTTCTGAAGCTCTTTATCACGTAAAATTACAACATCAATACGCCTGTTAAACGCCCTTCCTTCCGGAGTGTCATTATCATCCATCGGCCTGTACTGGGAAAAACCGACTGCAGAGAGTTTTTCAGGATCAACATTATTCGATTCACTCAGCCACCTTACGACATTTACTGCCCTGGCTGATGACAACTCCCAGTTTGTCTCATATCTTTCACTTGCACCCTGAGGCGAAACAGGTGAAGAATCGGTATGTCCCTCAATTCTTGAAAAATTCGGCACTGAATTGATAATTCCGGCTATTTTATCCAGCAGGGGATAAATTTCCGGCTTCAGCTTTGCACTTCCGGGATCAAAATATGCATCACCGGAAAGTGTAATCACAAGTCCCCTTTCATCCTCACTTACTCTGACTTTTTTAGACTGAATCTCCGGTTTAAACGCCTCAAGAGCGCGTTTAAGCTTCTGTGCAAGAGATTTACCCGGCTGGGTAGAAGGCAGCTGAGAAATAGTCATTCCCATTTCCTCCAGACGACCCTTTGACAGGGTATTTCCGCCGGAAAAAAGGCCCAGTGAACCTCTGAAAGAGGATAGTATCAGAAAGAAATCCTTCCCGTCAATAGTTGCTGTTTCAAACATAAGAATAAAAAATGTCAGCAGCAGAGTTGTAAGATCCGACCATGACGTAAGCCATGCCGGCGCCGGAGGAGGACATTTTTTTTCTTTTTTCATTAATCACCAACCTCATTTGAGATTGCTTCACGTTCACTTGGTTCCAGATAAGCTATAAGTTTATCTTTAACAAGACGCGGATTATCTCCGGACTGTATTGACAAAGTTCCTTCAATCATTACCATTCTCATTAACACTTCCTGATTATTACGCATTCCGAGTTTACTTACCATAGGAATTGCAAACCAGTTTGCTACTATCGCTCCATACAATGTAGTAATCAGCGCCGCAGACATACCGGGACCGATTTTGGATTTATCTTCGAGGTTTACAAGCATCAGAATAAGTCCTATCAGCGTTCCGATCATACCGAAACCGGGAGCAAGTGATGCAAGGTCTTCATATATTTTTATCATACCGGCATGACGGTCAATCATCTGTTCAACTTCAGTTTCCATAATTCTGCGGACCATTTCAGGGTCTGTTCCGTCTACAACCAGCTGTATTCCTTTTCGCAGAAACTCGTCATCAAGTTCATCAAGATCATCCTCCAGCGCAAGCAGACCTTCCCGTCTTGCCTTTTCGGAAAAAGATACCAGTGTAATAATCATCTCATTCGGACTGTTATTCGGAGCAAAAAAAGCTATTCTGGTCGCTTTTCCAATATTCGTAATTCTCTGCATCGGATTACTCGCAAGAACCGCCGAAAAAGAACCTCCGAGTGTGATAAATAATGACGGAATATCAAAAAAAAGTCCGAAACTTCCCTTTGCTGACACTATTCCATACACAAGAGCCGCCATACCGCCGATGAGACCGGCAACTGTAGCTATATCCATATTATTACTCCATTTTCCTAAAGGTTAAACAAATAAGTATCCTTATTATTTTTCGGCATCTTTGATGCATTTAAGAGAGCTTTTTTCCAATTATTTTACTGTTATAGTCAATTATTTTTGATATTATCTCATCTGCAGATTCCTTCACAATATATGTTTTTTCATTAAGCAGCCTGATTACAGTATCAGGCGTCTGTTCCAGATATTCAATCTGGTTGCAGTTAAGGTAAAATTCACTGTTATTCAGTCTGTGAAGCAGTATCATATCAAACTCTCCGGTTCTTTTTTAAAGACAAAATATTTCTGAAGTCTTTAACGCTAATCTTTTTTACTTTATCCGGTGAACATCCCGGAATACTTCCGTCAAATACGGGTTTTTCCGTTTTTCCAAAGAGATCATCAAGCCACTGTTTTGCTGCGGCAAACTGATGATTTGTAAAAAACTTTTCATTCCCCCGGATTATTTCATAATGCTTTATTTTTTCAAGCAGTTTCTTTTCAGATGAAAGAGCGGGATTAAACCGGTCTCCGGTGCAGAATAATCCGTAATAACGGTCATTGTCCCTGCCGTAATAACCCGAACTGAATCCAAGATCATTCCCAAGCAGAATAAGCTGTCTTATTCCGCAGCCCAGTGCAATACTGATTGCCTGAGTGGTTACGATACTGGCAGTACCGACAAAACCGAGATCCCTGCCCGCAGTATCCCACAATTCATCAAAGCCCGGACCTTTTTTCATCCAGTTGAAGAAATTTATGCTTCCTTTCCATTTTCTCAGATTGGAATGACTCGAACATGAAAATGCCAATAAAGCAACAGGTTTTTTAATTTTAACTGTTTCAATGTCATCAGTAATAAAAAAATCCCTGGCAACGGTTTCGCATGTTATGACAAAATCGGGAACAATGCCGTTTTTTAAAAGCTGCCTGTATGCCATATCAGCCGCTACAATAAGAACATCCTGTCTTCTCGAATGTTCCCTGAGTACTTCGTAATAACCGTCAAGAGACGGGCCTGCTCCGGTTATTATTACAGACTTATTTTCAAATGCTGAAATTACCGGACTCAAACCGCCGAACCTGCGTATCAGGGGCAGGTTTCTGGAGAGATTCCTTTCATACAAAAAGAATCTCTCAGCCAGTATCGTGTCATTTATTTTCGAGTATATCCCAGAAGCGTTCATATCAGAAACTGTTTGGATCAATATCCGGAGCCGTGTCCTTCAAATCAGGCTGTACATCCTTCATCTGCTCATCAACTTTTTTGGTTGATTCATCAATATTTTTATCCACTGCATCTCCAATTTCAGCCGCTTTCTTATCAGTTTCGTTCTTGATATTTTCTATATTTTGCACATCTGTTTCTTTCTGTTTCTCAACCATTTCCCTGTCTTTTTCAATCTGTTCATCAACTTTTTCCATTATCTCTTTCTTCTGATCTTCATACTTTTTGGAAATATCAGCCTGAATTTCCTTAATGTTCCGGATTATTTCAAACGCTTTCAGTTCATCGCTGTCAATCTGCGATTTAACCATATCCTTTCCGCTCTCAGCCTGAACCTGTTCATTTTCCGCAATTATAATTTCCTGATCGGTCTGAATATCTTTAACGGCAACCATACCGTCAAGACAGGATATGCTGGCTTTCTGTTCATCCTGCTCAACCATAAATTCAGTTCCGCGAACACTCGCAACTGCAGTCGGTGTTTTTATACTGAATTCATCATGTTTCGCCAGTTTCCTGACAACTTTGCTGAAAACAGAACCCTTTACAAGATTCAGCTGAACCTGTTCAGAAGTACCGTCACTGCTCTGAAATAGTTTTGAAAATTCAAGCTCGGTTTTTCCGCTGAGCCTGATAACATTTTCATCAATATAAATATCAATAAGCGCCTTGTCGCTGCGGGTTGAAATTTTCATTCCCTGTGAAACGGTATCACCCGGATTCGCCGGTTTTTCCGATGCGCCGTCAATGATGAAACATTCACCCTGAACGAAATTAACAATTCCGTTATATGCGACGGCAAAATTACTTTTCTCCTTACAGCCCGTAAAAGCATAAAAAACAATTATAAGAACCGGAAGTACCGCGGTTCCTTTTTTAAATAAAAACATTTTTCCCTCCTGAATTTTTCTTTACATTTTATCCAATAACTCTAATTAATATGAACAAACAGGATATTAAAGTCAAACATTTTTATTTATGATATTAGGTACAGGAACTGACATTTGCTCTGTGGACAGAGTCAGAAAGATTGAAAAAAAATACAGGAAAGCGTTTCTTGAAAAATTTTTGAGTCCGGAGGAAATAATTCTTTCTGAAAAAAAGGATTTTTATCCTTTTATTGCAGGCAGATTCGCCGCAAAGGAAGCAATCCAGAAGGCTGTCTCCTTAAAATTACTGAATCCTGCAGAAATCACCATTCTGAATGATGAAAACGGAAAACCTTTTCTTGATAATTTACCTGACTTTTTAAAAAAGAATTCCCTTCCGGCATCCGCAAGAATTCTGATATCAATCAGCCACGAAAAGAAATATGCGGCGGCAATGGTTATAATTGAAAACTGAGCGGATTACTGCGTATTTTTCATATTCATTTCCTCTTCAATCAGATGCTGCATAAGATATTCAGTACTCCAGTTGTAATTATTCTCGGTAAGACCGCAGAAAATCGGCCGCCTGACTTCAGACGGAAATACTGAAAGCGCTCTGGATATCATTGCATCTTCAAATCCGAGAAACATGATAAATCTTCTGTCAGAAGAAACATATTCCGGAGAAAGTCCGTCAAGAACCTGATTTATATAAATTCCGCTTCCGGCAGCTGCACTGAATATATCAATTTCCTGATTCAGCTCCGCAGCAAGAACCTGATGAACGATTTCCGTTTCTTCAAAGGAAAATCCGCAGAAAAGCAGTGCACAATCGGCCATTTAATAACTCCTGTTAAATGTATATTTATTACAGAAAATACACAGTGAATTCCTGCTTT
>JAFGJZ010000009.1 GCA_016928815.1 Spirochaetota bacterium | reverse complement strand
GAACCCTGATGACGAAAGAAAACAGATAAAAAACAATGCCGCATAATTTTTTCAAAAATAGCGACAACTTTGTTGACATAAAGCGCTGATATCCTCTGCTAATTTATTATTTTTTAAAGGTTTATCTCTTTTTAATTTATCACCAATTAACAATTCAATTATACTACCGGAACCGTTGCCATAAACAACACCCCAGCATGTTTTATTTACTAATAAATTTAAAGCAGACTTCAAATTACAATTTTCTTTCATATGATAAATCTCCATTTTTAATTCCGGCAACAATAATCGGGAAAATAAAACCTGCTCTACTTGAAAAGTATAGCCATGTATGCATAAATCCAAACTTTAATCTTTGATTTTTAAACTTTCAACTTTTCACTTTTCACTCTTACTCCAAAGTAAACGAAGCAAGGCTCGCCAGACCCTCTCCCGCATAGCGGAAATACAGCGCCTGTATGCCGTCAGGAATTGAGATATCCGCAGAATAGGTTTTCCAGACAGTTGAAGACTTAACTGTAATTTTTCCAAGCACAGATCCATCCCATGAAGTTTTAATTTCAAAGTCGCCGCTGCAATAGCCCCGGACTTTGATTTTTACTTTGCTAATTCCTGAACAATCAAAGTATTTAAAACCTGCAGTTGCCGAATTCATCATATTTGCAATGTAGCCCGGTTCCTCATCTCCGTCTTTTCCATCCTGCGTAATTTTAGGATACCTGTTATCCATGAAAGCATTCCATGGAGTATATGCAGACTCGTCTTTACAAAACAGATTGCATGCAATGTAAGCCGGATATTCTCCCCGGCCTGCAAGCGGACCGCCGTTTAGACCGCATGATGTCATTTCAGCCTGAGTAATAATACCATCAGAATCAATCTTAACCGGCTGAGCACATGCCTGCCTGCTGAAACTTGTTCCGTTTGTATGTCTGTGATAAAATATGTACCATTCTCCGTTTATTAGAACCATACCGCCATGATTATTTCCTCCGTAAAAAGCAGGCATACCTGCAGGTTTATATGTGCCGATGTATGAATCATTATTGCTGACTACAACTCCCTGAAATTTAAAATCCTTTACTGGACTTTTACTGGTCGCGTAACACAATTCATGAAACAGGATGGAAGAATAAATCAGATAATATGTACTGCCGATTTTGCGGATTGACGGCGCTTCAAAAAATTCATGTCCTTCAAACTCTGTACCTGCACTGTTTACTTTATTCGGTGCGACTGTTACCGGATCTTTTATGATAGTAAGCATGTCTGAATCAAGAACCGTTACCCTTGCGCCTGTTCTTGTTTCTATTTCCGGCGGGCAGAATCCGGTATACAGATAAGTCACATCTCCTTCTGTAAGTACACCCGGGTCAAACTGCTGTTCATCTCCCGGCCGGTCGCCAAGTCTTGTTCCATCGGAATAATGTACATATCCGTAAAACTCATATTTCCCGGCAGGAGTACTGCATACGGCAACTGAAACTATACTCAGTTCATCGAAAACATAGTAAAGATAATATTTCCCGTCAGGTCCCTGAGTAACATCAGGAGCAAAGAGATTCATGCTGCCGTCCTTATTCAAAGGATCAGCGGTTTTTTCATAAATGACTCCTTCATACTTCCAGTTTTTAAGATCATCAACCGGTGCAGACCAGCATACATAATCGTTCAGACAGTATGCATGTCCGTTAAAACGGTCATGTGATCCGTAAACATAAACTCTATCTCCGAAAACATGCGGCTCTCCGTCAGGAATGTACTCCCATGAAGGAAGATACGGATTAAATACCTGTGGGTTATTATTCATTTTTTTCATTAACTCTTTCCCTCTTAAATTATGCTTATTTACAAAAATAATTTTATATGTGCGTTAGCACTGTTTAATGTTTTTTGTCTTCTTTTATGCATTTATAATCCGGAATTTAATACTTTTAAATTCTTTGAAGTTCTACTTCTCAATTCCATTTTTAAAAACAGACTGAAGCAGTGTCAGATCATCAGCTATCGATTTAAGCTGATTTTTATCAATTCCGTTTATCCACCGTTTATTCCATTCAGTTATTATTTTCTGGCATTGTTTCATTATCTTACTTCCTTCCGGTGTAGTGGACAGCCATGACGAGCGTTTATCTTCTGAATCGGCTTTAATTTCAATGAGTCCCATTTCCGAAAGTTTTTTAACTATTTTCGATACATGCGCCTTTTCCAGCATCAGCTGGTTAACCATGGACTTCTGCTGCACCTTTCCGGCCTTTTCAATCGAGAAAAGTATTGAAAACTGCTGCTGATTAAGATTAAATGGAAGTAATAATTGATTTCCGCTTCGTTGAAGCATACCTCCGATATTCAGCAGCTTTCCGATTATAACCGGAGCAAAATCTTCACTGTTCATTCATCTCTCCATTAAATGTTTATAACATCAACTGATAGTATCCATGGCATCTATCATGGTCTTTCTTTATCTCATAAGTTTAAAATTGCAAATACATTTATTTAAAAAATTATCAAATGAATAAATAAATTTCCGGATATAATAAAAAACGATAAAAATAGTTGACATGGAAACTAATTTATTCTTAAATAGTTTCCATGGATACTTTTAAGTCGACAATTAGATATCCTGAATTTTTAAATAAAGGAAGGTACAATCATGCCTATTATTACCGTAGATGCCGCAAAAATAACAAAAGAAAACAAAGCAAAACTGATAACTTCTTTAACAAAAACCGCTTCAGAAATTACATCAATTCCGGAATCATCATTTACTGTTCTGATAAAAGAATTTCCGGTTGAAAACTGGGGAATCGGCGGAGAACCTCTTGAAGAAATTATTAAAAAAATGAATCCGAAATAACAGGCTGCATTCATATTAATTATAACAGCGGACTGATCATCCGCTGAAAATTTCCAAAAGATAAAATTTTATATCCGAATTATATTTAATAAAAAAATAATCATGAAACGACACAGTTCCGGCTCTTCTTTTTCCCTGAATACATCCTATCATCAGCTGCATTTATTATATCATCAAGATGATCTTTCTTCCCTGATTGTGCCACCCCGAAGGTCATTGTGACAGGTATAGATTTCCCGTCACTTTTAAATTTTTCTTCAGCAACAATGCTTCTTAATTTTTCAGCTATTGCTGCAGCCTGTTTCAATGTAGATGAACTGACAAGTATTAAAAATTCCTCTCCGCCCCAGCGGGAAATATTATCTTCAGCCCGCATATTCGATATCAGAATAGATGCAAGATGTTTTAAAATATCATCTCCTGTTTTGTGTCCGTAAATGTCATTGATTTTTTTAAACCGGTCAATATCGCACATTATAATACAGAAATTTTTTCCTGTTCTGGTTTTTTTTGAATTCTCTTCAGAGAGCCGTTTGTACATTGCACGCCGGTTCCATAAGCCCGTCAAAGGATCCAGGTAAGCGACTTTTCGGATTTTCTGATATGCCTTTTCAACATTTTTCTTTTCAACGGTTAATTGAAGATTTGATTTCTCAAGTCTGTCAGTTAAATCTTCAATCAGAGTGCTTATTCTTTTTTCAAAACTTATTAATGCAATTATGGATATGATGAAAACCAGAATTACAATTATAATATTGTTTCTTAATACATATCTGAACGAAGTATCCATTCTTACCCGTTCCTGATCTATTAGTTTATCGACATCATCAAGGTATACTCCTGTTGCAATAATCCAGTCAAATTTTTTATAAAGTCTGGCATATGTCATTTTATGCGATATAACATCTGAATTCATTTTTTTAAAGTAATAGTCAAAAAATATTTCTCCCTGTGAATTGATCCCGTCCAGTTCCATCTTATAAGGAAATGAGCCTTTAATATCCTGCATATCTGTTGATAGCAGAGATCCTTCCGTTTCAGGCATATTCGGGTGAACCAGACGTACTGCATATCCTTTTCCCCCATTATAACTAAGTATATAATTAATCCAGATGTAACCGTCATCCAGAAGTTTTGCTGCACGTACGATATCCATAGCACGGAGTTTCAGCATTTCATCAAAATCCTGCTGATCTATAAAAACATATACATATACCTGATCGGATATTTTCCTGAAAGAATAGAGTGGTGCTGTTTTTATAAAATTTTCAACCGGACCGGCAGATCTGTTTTTAAAGACATCACTCCGGTTCAATGCCGCTGATAAAATTTTATTTTTCTTCCGGGAAATTATCACAACATTGAAAGGTTTTATATGAACACTTTTCAGGTAAGGTTCCGCTGAACTAACCGCGAACCGGCCGCTTTCCACAGTAATATAAACCGAGTTGCAGATTGTATCCGCAGCAAAAGCATATTTACTTCTTACAGTTTCCTCATCATGCTCTATGTCAGATATTTTTTCAATAATGACGCTTTTTGCATAATTTTTTTTCTGATCAATAATTCCCTGCTTGAGCTGCTCTATTTTCTGTTTATATTCCCGGTAAAGGTTTGTATAATATGTTATGCTTAAAGAAAGCGCCATTATAATCAGAATGGTGATACTGCTTACATAATACAGCTGTCTGATTTTTTTCCGACCGATTGAATTCATATTCATACCTTATAACCGTTATATTCCGGCAATTATATTGCAACACATTATTTAAAGCATATCACCTGGAGAATTTTCTTAAAAGAAAATTTTTTCAACTGTATTTACAATGATTAAAATCACCTGTTAATAACCGCCTGATAATAAAATATGTTACCTGTTTGAAGGTAATTATTTTATAAATAGCATATATTCGAGTTACAACATACCGCAGTAGCAGTAATTTAAGTTGACAAATCAATAACAGAGGTTATTTCTGGTGAAACGTTTCACCAGAATATTGAATCCGGAGGATGTTATGACAACTGAACTTTTAAAAGGAGTAAATCTCGGCGGCTGGTTCAGCCAGATTGATGCCATTTCCGAAAAAGATCCTGATATTTTTCCCGGAATAGATATTCATATGAAAACATTCATTTCCCAAGCGGACATTTCAAGAATAGCGAATGCCGGATTTAACCACGTAAGACTTCCTCTTGACTATCAGAATTTCTTTTCATCTGACGGAGAACTTTTATTTAACGATCGCCTTGATACTGTTGAGGGCGCCGTTAAAAACTTCATAAATTCCGGACTGAAGGTAATGCTTGATCTTCACGAATGTCCCGGTCATGATTTCGACGAAGCCCTAAGAAGCGAACAGGGGTTTTTTACCGACAAAAGACAAAGACAGGCAACGAAAAACATATGGACTGAGCTCTGCCGGCGTTTCGGAAATAATTCCAGCATTTACCTTGAGCTATTAAATGAACCTGTCGCTCCGACAGATGAAATCTGGAACGAAACAAAAAAGGAATTAAGCGATTTTGTCAGGGAAATTTCACCGGACAGTACGATTATTCTCGGTTCGAACAAATGGAATGCCCCCTCAACATTCGAAAACCTGAGCCTGATTGATGATGAAAACATTCTATACTGTTTTCATTTCTACTCACCTCTTCTTTTTACACATCAGAAAGCAGGCTGGCTTGATGACCCGAATTCAAAAATTGCAAGACCTTATCCCGGAAATTACTCAATCGACGAAAACACTTTAAAAGTCAAAAGGCTTGGGGAGGAAACCGGAATCTGGGACAGAAACAGATTGACTCAGGAAATAGAGCCTGTTCTGCGCTTTCGGGACAAATACAAGGTTCCGGTTGTCTGCAATGAATTCGGCGTTTTTCATCAGGCACCGAGAGAATCTCAATTGAGATGGATGGATGATTTCATATCAATTCTGAAAGAGCATGGAATCGGTTTCACTTACTGGAATTATAAAAATCTTGATTTCGGACTGGTTTCCATAGGAGAAAGACTTCATGAAAAGCTTCCCCAGTTTTCAAACAGGGATCGTCTTGACACTGAACTGATGAATCTTTTAGCGGGATATTAATCACACTGGATTTATTTTATACGGCAGGAACATAAATGGCCACCATTAAGGACGTTGCATTAAAAGCAGGTGTTTCCGTAACAACTGCATCCTACTCCCTGAATAATCAGGGAAGAATCAGTGAGGAAACCAAAACCAGAGTAATCAAAGCTGCCGAAAAATTAGGTTACTCTCCAAGCCTCAGTGCAAGGGGTTTAAAAGGAGTCAACCCGAAAGCAATCGGAATTTTCGTAGACGGTGTTTCAGGTCCTGTCTATGGAACCATCATCGAAGCCGCGCAGGAGAGAATAAAATCAGAGGGATGGGGGCTTATAGTCGGCACACTGAACTCTCCCGGTCAGGAACTGGCCGAAAGCATGGTCAGGGAGTCCCTGCTTGCCGGTTCTGTCATTTTAAACGGAGGGCTTGCAGCTGACCGGTTTAAAAAATCCCTTCTGGAAAAGGCACCCATGGTAATCCTGGATGCAGAACCCGAATTCCTTAGTTCACTGCCACTGAATCAAAGCTGCTGCAGAATCCAAATTGACAATGAAACAGGCATGCAGCTTATTTTCAATGAAATCTGCAGATTGAATCATAGAAATATACTCTATCTGGAAGGACCATCATCATCACACGACTCTTCTGACAGAAAAGCCGAATTTTCACGATTATGCATTTCAGAGAAACTGCAGGTCTGTTTTCTGGAATGTAATTTCGGCACAGTGGAGGCTTATAAAAATATAAAACAGCTTTTAACAGGAGGCTTTCATTATGACTGCGTCACAGCTTCAAATGATGAAATGGCCATTGGAGCAATGAAAGCCCTTAAAGAACACGGATATGAAATTCCTGACGATATTATTATTACCGGATTTGATGACATCGAAACCGCACAGTGGGTCAATCCAGCATTAACCACTGTAAAAGTTGATTATCATGAACTGGGCCGTCTAATCGGCGGGGAAATTCTGAATTTGATAACAGGAGGAAAATCCGTTCATAAGAACATTGTTTTCCCTGTATCATTGGTAAAAAGGGAAACTACCTGATAATATCTTCATTTATGAATATGGAAATAATTTTTCAGGATTGTCCTGATCGCGGCATAATGAGTACTAAAAGAAAAATCCATCCCCAATATGCATATCCCAGAATTCTCTGAGCAAGTCCCAGCCATGCTGCTTCTGTAAAAAAAGCCGCATTAAAAAGAACAGCACCGGCTAAAACCAGTACAGCCATAACCAGACTCAGCCGTGATTCATTTTTCATTTTATTTTTCCGGAAAGCTGCATAAAAAAAGAATGCAGGAAATATCATTACAGACATTCCTATTACACTGACGAAAAAATGCATCTGCCCGGAAAAAGATTCATAAACGCCACCTGCATCACAGGGGAAAAATCCCGAACTGATGTAATCAAAAATACCGTTTACTGCCAGAAGAACCGAACCTGCAAGTGCCGCTCCGGAAGGCCGCAAACGAAGGTATAATCCCAGAGCAAAAATCAGCTCCAACAGACCTGCACATATGAAAAGTACAGATGCAAGACCGGCATTTACACCTCCGCACTCTCCAAGTTCACTTACCGTGGAAAGAACCGGATCATAACCCGGCTTCAGCAAACCAAGAATAAAAAAACCTGCTGTTTCAATAATAAAAGCCAGAATCCCTGAAAAAATCCATATGCCGTTAAAAATTTTAAAGCGATAATTATTTTTCATCTGATTTATCCGTGAACCTGCTTATTTTATATTAGAAGATATTAATGCCGGTTAATCCTATATCAGCACAAAGTTTTCTAATCAATTCTCCATTTCCATAACAAATTATTTCTGAACATCATATCCCGGAGGTACTTTATTTATCTCATCATCTACAATTGGAGCAAGATTTTCTTTTACTTTTTTTAATTCTTCATCTGGAGGTGAGTCTATATAATCACTATAGATAACTTTTTTATTTATCAAATAAATATGATTATTAGTACAAAGTAAAAATAATCTTAAGTAATCGCCTTGGGATGGAATGTGATATTTTACTTTTACAAAATTTATATTTAAAACTTGAATTATATATAAAAGCTCAAATGCTGTCTCATTTATATTTGCTTCAGTTGTAATAAATAATCCTCCTACATCAGAAAAAACATTATTTGTTTCATCAACAGCATATTTTTTTGAAAATTTTATAATATATTTGCGGTTACATTCTCTTTTAGGTAAAAACCCAAAACCCAAAGTACATGCAATAATAATTAAAAACAATAAATTAAGCTTTTTATTCATTGAAAATTTTCTTATTCTTTCAATCTATATTTAAATAACTCATCAGTAGTTTTTTCGATGTTAACATCCCACATACCATTATTCTCTATATATTTATAGTCTATGTAATATCCAGGTATTTCTTCATGTTTTGTCATGGTCTCAAAATTGATAATTTCATATTTATCAAAATTATTATTTTT
>JAFGJZ010000119.1 GCA_016928815.1 Spirochaetota bacterium | reverse complement strand
TAATAGACCGAGACGTTCATTAGGATTTAAAACTCCAAATGAGTTATTTTTATCTGTTGCAATGGAATGTTGAATTCAGGGTTATTAACATATATAGTTGACAAAATCTGTAACTATTTTACTTATTAGAAAGGTGCTTATTGCGAGGGTTTAATGAAATTATATGAATTTTTCATCGGTTTCAGATATTTGAAATCGAAAAAAACACAGGGATTTATTTCGTTTAATACATTTCTATCGGTTTTCATAGTTTTTTTGGGAGTTTTTATTCTAATAATTGTCATATCTGTAATGAACGGTTTTCAGTCTCAGATCAAGGATAAGATACTGGATGTTGACTCACATATTACCATATCGAGAAATGTCTTCAGTTCAGAGTTTGACGGAATAAAGGATTATAACGAGATTGCTGAAAAGGTAAGAAAAATTGAAGGTGTTGTTTCGGCAAATCCTTTTTTCCAGGGACAGGGACTTTTACGGTTTAAAAATACTGTTAATCCTGTTTTAATCAGGGGTATCGGTTCTGAAAATCAGATCCCGGATGATGTTAAAAAATTTATTGATTCACATAAGTATCCTGTTGAATTTTCCGGCAAAAAAGAGGTTTATATCGGAGAGGAAATGGGTCTTCTATATAATGTACAGATCGGAGATTTCATTGAAATGATTGTTCCGAAAGGTACAAATGTAAATAGAATGGATGTAGAACCGAGTATCGGAAGATTTAAAGTAATCGGATTTTTTAAAACCGGTTATTATGAATTTGATACAAGACTGATAATAATGTCCCTTGAACAGACACAGAAACTTTTCGGTGTCGGCAAATATGCCTCAGGAGTCGGTATTAAAGTCAATGATATTTACCGGCTTGACCGTTATTATTCCATAATCCAGGAGGAACTCGGATTCGATTACAATGTATATACTGCGGAGCAGAAAAACCAGAATCTGTTTTATGCCTTAAAACTTGAGAAATTGATTATGACGATAATTCTGTTCCTTGTGATTATAAGTGCATCCTTTACGATTATGGGTACACTGGTAATGGTTGTTATGGAAAAACGTAAGGCTGTCGGGATTTTAAAAGCAATCGGTGCAGGCCCAAGTTCAATAATGGCAATATTCATTCTGGAGGGATTTTTTATCGGACTTATTGGGACGGTTACGGGAGTTCTCACAGGGCTTGTGACTGCATTGAATCTTGAAACAATTATTTATTCTGTTGAAAGCTTCATCAATGGTGCAATGTTTTATATTTTCGATAAATTCAATCTTGGAATATGGATGGATATTGTAATAGTTCCTAAAAATGTTTATTACATAGATACGATTCCGACTGAAATTCAGCCGGAGTTTGTTGTTTTTATCGCTGCGGCAGCGCTGTTCATTTCGACTGTTTCAGCTGTTTTCCCGGCATGGTATGCTTCAAGGCTGAATCCGGTGCAGTCAATAAGATATGAATAGAAGGATTAAAATTAAATGGATAATAAACATGTTGTTGAAATAAGTGATCTTAATAAATCATACGGAATGGGAGCAGGCCGTCTCAGTGTTCTGAAAAATATTGATCTGAAAATAAATCAGAGTGAAATCTGCTCCATAGTAGGCCCGTCAGGTGCTGGAAAATCAACCCTGTTAAACTGTATCGGATGTCTCGATAGTTTTAACTCCGGAAGTCTCAAAATTCACGGGAAGGAATTATCCAACATGACAATAGAGGACCTGTCCGGGTTTAGAAATAAAAAACTGGGTTTTATTTTTCAGATGCATAATCTTCTTCCGGAATTTTCAGCTCTTGAGAATGTTATGATGCCGATGCTGATTTCCAGGGTTTCAGGAAAATCAGCCAGGTTACGAGCCAGGGAAATTATCGCGGAATTCGGACTTTCCGAACGCATTAACCATAAACCTGGTGAACTTTCCGGCGGAGAATGCCAGCGTATTGCTGTAGCTCGGGCAATTGTCAATCAGCCTTCAATAATTCTTGCCGACGAACCTACCGGAAGTCTTGACAGTGAAAATTCAAGCAACCTGATAGATATCCTATTCAGGCTTGGCAAACAGATGAATACAACCATAATTATCGTTACTCATGATAAAACCATTGCAGAGAAGACTGAAAGAATAATTAGTCTTAAAGATGGAAAAATTATTGAAGATTCCGCTGTTATAGGTTAAACTTAATAAAATTATCTCTCCGGAGGCTTGTTAAATGAGAATTGAATTTGTCGGTGCTGCCAGAACTGTTACCGGGTCATCATATATTCTGAAAAATGATGATTTTACAATAATGATTGACTGCGGTATGTTTCAGGGTAAAAGGGAATTAAAGGAAAGAAACTATCTGGGACTCATTTATGCTCCGGAACAGATTGATGCACTCCTTGTTACGCATGCTCATATAGATCATAGCGGGCTTATCCCGAAACTTGTGAAAAAAGGTTTCAATAACAGAATATTTGCTACGAAGGCAACCTGCGATCTGCTTGAAATAATGCTTCCTGACAGTGCGCATATTCAGGAAATGGATTCTGAATGGGTTTCACGCAGAAATAAAAAACTGGGACGGGAACCTGTTGAACCTCTTTATACTATAGAAGACGCTCAGGCAAGCATAAGTCATCTGGCGCCTCAGAATTACGGTGAAATTTTTGAAGTTGTGCCAGGAGTGAAAGCGCGTTTCAGGGATGCGGGGCATATACTCGGTTCGGCATTTATAGAAGTATGGGTAACTGAAAAAGGCAAAGAAACTAAAATAGTATTTTCGGGAGACCTTGGTCCGGACGATCAGGCAATCATAAAAAATGCTGAAGTTCTTGATGATGCTGATATTCTATTAATAGAATCTACATACGGTGACAGACTACATAAAAGCAAAACAGATACATATGCTGAATTTGAAAAAATAATCAATGATGCATATAATAAACAGGGCAATATAATAATCCCTTCATTTGCAGTGGAAAGGACTCAGGAAATTATATATACACTTGGATTCTTGTTCCGTGAAGGGAAAATACCTAAAATCCCTGTTTACATCGATTCACCGCTTGCGATTTCAGCAACGGAGATATTCAGGAAAAATCCGGATTGTTTTGATGAAGCGACCAAGACAATGCTGTCGCGCGGCGAGTCACCGCTGAATTTTCCAAACCTTACTTACACAAGATCAACTCAGGAATCCAAGGATTTAAACAAGAAAGCAAAGGGTGCAATTATAATTTCAGCTTCCGGAATGTGTACTGCAGGAAGGATAAAATTTCATCTTCAGAATAATCTTTTCAAGCCTGAATCCAGCGTGATCTTTGTAGGGTATCAGGCTGAAGGCACTCTCGGACGTCAGCTTGTTGAAGGTGAAAAACGTGTGCGCGTTTATGGTGAAGATGTAGCCGTGAATGCAGCTATTCATACACTTGGAGGTTTTTCAGGTCATGCAGACAAGAATAAACTTCTATCATGGATTAAGACAATACAGAATCCGGCTCTGAAAGTTTTCGTTGTTCATGGCGAGGAAAAAGCTTCCTTGAATTTATCGGAAGAAATTAAAAATTTATATGGATATGAAACATATGTACCCGGATGGGGTGATATTTATGATCTGGAAACTTTCGAAAAAGATCATGCGGATCATTACGGCGTAATCGATACAGATAAAGTTTCTCATGTTGAAGGTGATATCGAGGAAGTTAAGGATCTGCTTGATGATTTTATAGAGAAATACCGTAAACTGAAAGAAAAAGGCAGTGTTCCGCTTATTAAAAATCTGACCAATGATGTGGAAGATTTAAAAGAAATGATTAAAATGATTTCAAAGAGATTCTGACTCATCAGGAAATGATATGGCAGGAACAATTAGAACAATTAATAATCTGAATGATATTGAAAAAGTTCTTAACAGTTTTTTTTCATCGGTTGATGTTTTTTTAAAAATAAAAAACGGTAATTTGAAAATCCGTTATCTGGGATACATCCAGCAGAAAGTAATTATTCAGGTGCCTTATCTTAAAAATATGTCTGAGGAAATTCTCATATTTGCACGTAAAAACGGTAATACGGTTTATCTTCATCTAAGGTATATTGAAAAACAGGGTGAAGATGATTTTCTTTTAACGCCCGTAAAAATGCAGATTATTTATGCCGAAAGGATTGAAACAAGGACCTCTCTTTCCGATGGAAAGCAGAAAAGCATACTTTTCGTTGATAATGTCATTTCTGATTTTATTATTGAAAACCAGTTGGCTCTTGCCGTGAAAACGGTGGATCGAATAAAGAATTTTATTCATGATGAAATTGAGAAAAGTTATGAGAGAAAAAAAATATATTTCATGAATGAAGGACTTTCGGATCCCAGGCTGAAATATTTTTATGAAAACAGAAGTCCCTATGTAGTTGAAGATTTCACAGCAGACGGCAAACGCTCGGATAATAAGTTTTATGAATATTTTATATCAAACATATATTCCAAGGATTATAATCTTATCAACAGAAAAAATCTTATTTCAGAAGTTGCAGCCCCCGTGTTTTTTAAACGTAAAATCCCGATCGGATATATACAGGTCAATCATACAAAACAGCTGGATGTCCGTACGGTTAAAATTGTTGAGAAGCTTGCACTTTCGGCTGAAGAGATTTTCAATAAACAGAAAGTGTTTAATACGCAGACTGAAAAGCTGCTTGTTACTGACATATCTAAAAACGGTCTGAGTATTGCGTTTAAAGAACGCCAGTTCATCAGATTATTTAAAGAGAACAGTTATGTTGTACTGTCTTTGCTTATGCCTGACAATCTGAGAATTGACATGCTGGTAATCGTTAAAAATATTACATTACTGGATAATAAAGTTATTAAAGTGGGATGCCAGATAAAGGATATTGAAGAATATTCAAGAAAAATATTTGAGCATTATCTTGAAGAATAAATCGGGAGCTGCTAATGGAAGATGAAAAATTATCAATACTGTTATCAAATCTTGAATTGGTGAATTTAAAGCTTAGAACAGTTATGGAAACACAGGATATTTCAGAAAGTGTATCTGCGGATTTGAAAGAAACTTATTCCTTGATTTTAAAATCAATGGAAATGCTTCGTGAAGAGGAAGTGAAAAATGAAATAACAGGACTGTCACATCTGGATGAATGAAAAATGCAACTCATCCGGATGTGACATGTATTTTAGAAATTAAATCCAATACCGAACCTTAAAGTCGGACCGGCTGACCTGTAAGAAGGCATATAATCATTGTAATCTGAAATACTGTCGATTTTCAGCTGATCTGTAGTGTCTTTAGGCGCGGTATAACTCCAGTTATATTTAGTTGCAAAAGTGTAGCCTGCCTGTGTGAAAAAATATGTTGAATAACTCATGTGAAATTTAAATCCCGCCAGTAAAGTTCCTGAAAAAGCCATGCCGCTTACTCGGATTTTTTCATCATTGATTACCGTACTTCCATACAAATTAGCAGTAGCTGAATTATTTTTTACTACCAACGTAGTGTTCTTTGAAGCAAATTCAACATTCCCAAGTACTGCTAAGTTTAGAAAAAGCCTGCGGATAACATGTAAATTATATCTTAATTGAAGATCAGGGAAGGACATCCTGAAGTATCCGTCATTACCGGCAAACTGCATACCGAGTCCGAATTGAAAACTTTTACCGAAAAGCAGATCGAAACCGCCGAATAGATCGGTATCTCCGAAATTATGATCTATTTCTTCAGTAGTATCTGTCATTAGCATTCCGCCATCAAGCTCAAAGGATACACCGGCATAAAATTTCTCTACTGCTTTAAGATTATCAGCATTCAGTCCTGATTTCGCAGTAACGATATATGCGTCGCTGTACTCGTCATTAACTTCCGTAACTTGTACAAAACCTGCGTTCCTTCTGGCTGTAAATTCTTTTCCGTTTATTGTTGTTTTTTTCTCTTCTTTCAGGACGAAACGCTGACCTTTTTTAATTCCTGAATTCTCACCGCGTAAAATTTTAATTGAACTGTATGTAATATCAGCGATTAATGCTTTTATCGGAAAAAGAGTTTTGATGGAAGATTGAATGCTGTTTTCAAGCGAATTAATCGCATTTGTCTGGGCGGTAAGCTGCTTTTTGTCGGTAGATGATGCTGAAAAAGATTTTGTTTGAGTGGATTGACTTTCACTTATATCTGTAATTTTAAGATCTGCTCTTATTATTACCTGATATTTTGCAAGATCTTCCTGTGACATTAATCCGGTTGCAATCATTATTTTCTGCTCATCGGTTGCTTCATCATACTGTTTTTCGGAATTGATTTGAACATTTGCGAGTTCAACAAGAAAGTCAATGTTTTTTAATGCAAGGTCGGCTGTATCGTCATTCTCTGTAATACCTGCCTGCCTTCTTTCCCATTCCTCAAGAATCTGAGGGATTTTACTCTGATCAAGAAAATCAAAACGTTTGTCAGAGCCTAATGCCCGTTCTACCATTGAGGTATAAACTTTGCCGTCTTTTGAAGGTACTACTGCAATTTTAATTCGGGTTAGATTTTTATCAATATTCTGCCCGAAAATGTTTAAAGCCGTAAAAATAATTAAAAAAATGACTGTTATTTTTTTCATAACTTAACCTCCTGATTAATCTGAATTTAGTAAAGGTTTGATTAAACAAACGCAGAAACTGAATTTTAAAGATCACATCTGCAGATTATATGTAAACTGTCAAATGCATTATATGTTATCATTAAATAATCAGGAAATCAATAAATAAATAGAAGCATAATGGCATTTATATTCATGTTTCGCTTTAATCAATATTTGATTAAATCTCAAGTATGGTTTTACAGATGATATCTAAACCTATTTCTGTATTTTCGGAGCTGTAATTTATTCTGATGCATTCATGTTTGTGCTTCCAGTTGTCATCCAGTCCCGGGAAAAAAAATTCACCTGGTACAATGATAACACCGTTTTCTTTTAATTTTAAATAGAGTTCCCTTGTTGTAATTTTAAGATTTTTAAACCATAACCATAAAAAAATTGATCCCTCGCTTTTGTGAATATAAAATTCTATTTTGTTTTTTAATCTATGAGTCAGATATTCAATTGCTGCATCGGATTTTTTTTTATAGAAAGGTCTGATGATTTCCCTGCTGATCTGATAAAGGGTCCCGTCCTGAATCAGCGGAGCTGTTATGAACTGACCCATTTTGGAATTTGCCAGACTTATAATCGCATTGACAGATGAAACTGCCTCGATTATTTTTTCATTTGCTATTATGAAACCAGTTCGTAACGAGGGAAGACCTATTTTCGAAAGACTCATTGACAAAATTATGTTCTCATTCCAGATGGGAACACATTCTTCAAATAGAATGGATGGAAACGGGTCTCCGTAAGCATTATCAATAATAAGCGGAATATTTTTATTCCTGCATATTTCATCCAGTTTTGAAAGCTCATCATTGGTAATTACATTTCCGGTCGGATTGGTAGGACGTGATACGCATACTGCAGCAATGTCGTTTCCAATATTCAAATTACTGAAATTAATGCTGTATTTGAATAAACATTCAGGAAGAAATGAAATGACAGGTTTTTGAGATGTAAACATGCTGTTTTCAATTCCCTGATCGGCATAACCAATATATTCCGGAGTTAATGGGAATAATATTTTTTTAATTACGTTGCCCTGGAATTTACCTGCAAGAATATTGAAGAGAAAAAAGAAAGCATTTTGACTGCCGTTAGTTACTGCAATATTTTTTTCAGTTATATTCCATCCATATTTATTCCGGAAAAAATTAACTGTTTTTTCAATGAAATTAATATTACCGGATGGAGGATCATATTCTCCTATGATTTTATCAAAACTACTGCGGTCAGAAACAATCTCTTCGAAACGTCTGTGCCATAGATCCGTAATTTCAGGAATAATTGCAGGATTTCCTCCTCCAAGCATGCAGATGTTATCAGCAGATGATAATGCTTTTCCCATATCATCCATAAGTTCAAGAATTCCGGATTTCACGGTGAATTTTTTACCAAAATCTGACAGTTCCATGACATATATCCTCGGCCTTTAACAATTTAATTTAATAGATATTTTTTGATTGCCAAATAATCAATTAAAAATTAATAAAAGTATCAAAACCTGAAAAAAATCAGGTAAAAGAATCTAAATAGTAGATCAGGATGAGAAATGTATTCAAAACCGAAAGTTGAAGAAATAAAACAGAATGTCCATTTGCTGACATTTCCGGATAAAAAAAAGCTGTATCTTGTTGGAACTGCGCATGTGTCAGCAGCATCACTTGAACTTGTAAGTGAAACAATTGATGAATATAAACCGGATACTGTATGCATTGAACTGGATGAACAGCGTTATAAAAGCATTATGGAAAGGAATAAATATGAGAATATAGATATAATTGAAATTATTAAAAAGAAACAGATTTTTTTCTTTATAGGTCAGTTTATTCTGGCATCTTTTCAGAAAAAAATTTCAGATAAAACCAACTCCAGACCGGGTGAGGAATTCAAGGAAGCAATTCGGAAAGCTGAAGAATCCCAGGCAAGACTTGTCCTTGCCGACAGAAATGTCGGTACTACACTGAAAAGAGCATGGCGGCTTACTCCATTCTGGCATAAACTTAAATTATTCGGGGCAGCATTTGCTGCAGAAGATGATGAAATAACTGAAGAGAAAATCGAAGAACTTAAGACCAGTAATGCAATTGATGAAATGGTAAATATTTTTGCAAAAGATCTGCCAATAACAAAAAACGTTATGATTGATGAACGTGATACTTATCTTGTGAGTGAAATTCAGAATAATCTCGGGAATGTTACAGTAGCTGTTGTAGGCGCAGGACATGTCCCGGGAATGCTGAAAAAATTTGAAGAATTTATTCCCAATGAAGAGAAAGACAAAATTAATTTTGTACCGGCACCTTCATTTATAAGTAAATTAATACCCTGGATTATACCTGGAGTAATAATTTTGGGTTTTCTTTACGGTTATTTCTATGGTGACAGGTCTTATGCCAATGACTTTTTTATTTATTGGGTGATTATAAATGGCTCACTATCAGCAATTGGATGTATTCTGGCTCTATCTCACCCCCTGACAGTTATAGCTGGATTTATTGCAGCCCCTATTACTAGCCTCAATCCTACTATTGGTGCCGGAATCGTGACAGGTATAGTTCAGACTTTTCTGGCAAAACCTCGAGTTACTGATTTTGAGGAAATTCAAAATGGAGAACTGGGAGTTCTTGGATGGTGGAGGAACAGGTTGACTAAAATTTTTCTTGTTTTTGTCCTATCGTCAATTGGATCAATGATTGGTACATTCTGGGCATTTAAATATCTTATAAAATTTATAAATGGTTAAGATTAAATTATTAATTTATATGTTTTTTTTCAGCTTTATCATGATTTGATATTCTCCTGATAAGGCTGAAGTTGTTTCCCCCCGGTTTTAATTTTTAATTTCTGTTATCTTGTGTTTATGTTTTATTTTTGTCATTATTTTCAAAGTACTTAAGGACATTTTTGATAGAATTATACAAAATGCTTTTAATCTCTGTATAACTATGTAAACATGATTTCAAAACTTCGCAATCCATTTTTATTTCCTCTGATAGTTCTTTAATTACTTCATCAAAAAAAAGAAAAAAACCGACAGCAAAAAGTTTGCTTAAACTTATCCGAAAATGATTTCTGTAGAATAAATAAACATCACATTGAGTATCCGTGAAATCAATTCTCATGCATTTCCATGAATCGTCATCTGATTTCTTCTGATAACCTGTGAGTTTTCCGATTTCCTGAAAATTGAAGTTAATATTGTTATGGCAATACAGGAAAATCTTAGAGATAATTTTTCGTTTGCTTATTCCTGTCTTTTTACTTGTATTTGAAATCTGATTAAATATTTTTACACTTACATTTAGACTTGTCGGGTGCATATAAGCTCCATTTTTTATTTTGTTTAATTATAATACGAAAATAGACTTGATTTTATGAAAACTTTTTACTAAAGATCTCATATCAATAGCTTTTTATGTTGATTTTTAAAATAAATGTTATATTTTTAGCAATAATCACCTATAAATGGAGATTTCCATGAAACAGAAAAAACGCACATCATACATCAGTTGGGATGAATATTTCATGGGGATAGCATTATTGTCTGCAATGAGAAGCAAGGATCCTTCAACACAGGTGGGAGCCTGCATTGTTAATGAACATAAAAAGATTGTCGGTACAGGTTATAACGGTTTTCCGACCGGCTGTGATGACGATTATCTTCCCTGGGACAGAGAAGGTAATTTCCTTGAAACAAAATATCCTTTTGTATGCCATGCAGAACTGAATGCAATACTTAACAGTGTAGGGAGGGGGCTTTCAGGCTGCACCATATACGTCGCTCTTTTCCCCTGTAATGAATGTGCAAAAGCAATTATACAGTCAGGTATTATAGAAGTGGTATATCTTTCCGATAAGTATAAAGACACTGATCAGGTGAAAGCAAGTAAAATCATGTTCAGCCAGTCCGGAATAAAATTAAGGCAGATGAGTATTACTGATCAGAAAATATGTATTTCTTTTAAAGTCGATGAAGTCTGAGCTGATAACATAATGATTTATAGGGAGTTTTAAATTACGAACCGGACCGTTTTTTTATTGAACAATTGGGATTTTTATGCATAATCAGGCAGTATTTAGGATTCATTTAAGCATAATTTAAATAAAAAAGGTAATTATGAAAAAATCAATTCTGCAAATTTTCATTCTTTCCGCATTTCTGGTTATTTTTACAGGATGTATTCCCGGTGACGGAAGCTCTTCAGCGTCTGATCCATCAGGTTTTTTTTCGGGAATATGGCATGGATGGATAGCCCCAGTATCAGTAATAGTCGGTTTTTTTAACCGGCAAATTCATATTTATGAAATTTATAACACGGGCTGGTGGTATGATTTCGGTTTTTATATGGCTGTTATCAGCGGATTCGGCGGATTATCATTTTTCAGGAAGAAGAAATTTCAGGGAAAACATAATAATTAATGTAAATGAGAACATAAATGTAATCGGGAGCAGGTAACTAAAATGAAGGTTAATAAATTATTCAGTCCTAATCAGATCGGTTTTATTACGGAAATCAATGAAGTTGTAAATATTCATTCATCAGAAGATTTTATTAAATCTCAATTTGAAAGTGATGATGAAATTTCCGCCCTTCCTGTTGAATCGGACGAAGGTCTCATCGGAATCATTGAACGTGAAAGGCTGTTTTCAAGACATAAATCTCTTTTAGGTTCTCTTGTTTCCGGAAAAATTGATGATATTATTACACGATCAGACTTTAAGGTCGATGCACTGGAGGGATGTAACAAGGCTCTTCAGGAAATTGTAGATAATAAAAAAAGAATAAGTGTGGCAAACGTTTATCACAATGGACGGTTTTACGGAGTTGTTACAACGGAAAAACTGATTCAGCATGTTCAGAAATTAAGAAGCAATGAACTTGCAAAAGCCAGTGAAATTCAGAAAAAATTTACCGGTTCAGGATCATTTGAAGATGATTTCTGTTTCATTGAAGTAAAAATTAAAATGGCGCATGATGTCGGTGGTGATTTTTTTCATATAAAGGATCTGACCGATAATTTGACGTTAGTATCATGTTTTGATGTCAGTGGTAAAGACATAAGTGCATCTCTGATAACCGGGATTCTAAATGGATATTTTTCTACCATTGAGTGCTTTGATCTTGCGAAAAATATTCCACCGCTTGAAATAGTTAAAGGAATGAACAAGATTATTACAGAGAAAACCCCTGAAGGTATTTTTATTGCCTCACTCTTTGCATTTATTGACAGAAAAGCAAAAGTTTACAGTGTTTATAATATGGGTTATTGTCCGCTTTACATAATGCTTAAATCGGAAGGTAAAAATGTTGTTAAAACCTACAGCCCGCAATATCATCCGATAGGTTTTCCGGGAGTTGAAATTGATGATTTAAGCGTGATTCGAGGTAAAATTCAGTCGCAATCAAGAATTTTCGGATACTCTGACGGACTTACTGATGCTCTTAACCGTCGTGGTGAGCAGTTTGGAGAAGAGCGGGTTAAAACACTTATTAAAAATACAATTAAAACTCCAAATGAAGATTATCTGAAAACTTATCTAGATGAAGTAAATGAATTTATCGGAGACACGCCGTCTACTGATGACATTACAATATTTAACATATTTTTTAAATAAACAATTATAAAAACCTGCTTTATGGCTGAATTCCTGCCTTGACGGCGGGATTTTTTTTCTGTAAACCGTTTGACTTTTGGACTGAAAACGGTATCATACTGATTAAGGGATTATACCTATGATTGAAATATTCATTGTATCATATCTGAAAATATTTTTTATATTAACTCCTTTTTTTATTCTTTCAAGTTTTCTGTCAATGACTGCAGCATGGTCTGTCTCAGAAAGGCGTAAGCTGGCCTTGAAAGTATCTTTTGCGGTATTAGTTATTGTTATAATTTTATTTTTTGTCGGTCAGCAGATATTTTCTTTATTCGGAATTACGATTAATTCCTTTAAAGCCGGAACCGGCGCTCTTCTTTTCCTGTCTGCAGTTTCACTCATCAGGGGAGATGCTGAAACAGGACCTTCAGATGAAAATGATATTTCTGTTGTACCGCTTGCAATCCCCATAGCAGTCGGTCCTGCAACTACCGGAGCAATCCTCGTAATGGGGGTTGAACTGAGTGATGTTCAAAGCAGGGTTGCCGGCGTATGTGCGCTGGTATCTGCTGTTTTCAGTATTTGCATATTGTTATATTCGAGTGTGATTATTGAAAAATTTGTTAAAAAGCGCGGTCTGAACATTCTGAGTAAAATTACAGGACTAATTCTTGCAGCAATCTCAGCACAGATGATTATGAGCGGAATTAAGGGTTTTTTTGGTTTATAGATAAAATACTTAACACAATTTCATCTTTTTAATGTATTTTCACAATTTTTTAATAAATTATATTTACTGTATTTTGTATTTGTGAAATATTGACAGAAAACAGATTGTGAGGATGCTACAGTGATAAAAATTTTATTTAAAAAAGTATTTTATGAATCATGGGATAACTTTTATAAACTTCTGATAATAAATATTCCTGTTGCTGCAGTGGTGTTGCCGTCATTATATCTGGTTTATGCTGCATTATCAATTCCGATGTTTGTAATTCCTTTATTGGTTATTATTACTTTTTTGCTTAATCTTTATTTTGGAGTGGTTTCCGGTTGTGCGAACTCAATGCTGCATCGGGAACAGCTGGATTTAAAAAAATACCTGTCATTTTTTAAAATTTCATTAATTCCGGCTTTTGTCCTGACATTGATATCACTTTTTATTTTATGTGTCTTTCTTCTTGCCATTCCGTTTTATGTCAAAATTGGAGGATTTCCTGGTTTTTTTGCATCATCAATTATTTTCTGGGCATCAGTTTTATGGCTTCTATCAAGTCAGTTTTACTGGCCTTTATATTATCTTGAAAAGAACAAACAGAAAGACATACTTAAAAAATCAATAGCCTTATTATTTGATAATAAACGTTTGGCATTGCTGTTAGCTTTCATTTTTATCATTTATACGGCATTTTCTGTTTTTACGGGATTTCTGCTTCCGGGCATTTCATTTGTTTCATACATTCAGCAGTGCGGAGTAAACATGCTGCTTAAAAAGTACTCATATCTGAATACGCTTTCAGGAAAGGGACAATTTCCCAAGAAAAATATCCCATGGCGTATAATTCTGGAACAGGATTTTTTGGAATTGGAGAACCGTACTTTAAAAAACGTTATTTTCCCCTGGAAAGATTAATACCGGAATTTCCGGAAACAAAAAATGGTTCTGAAAAAAATACATAATTCCGCCATGTTTAAGAATGTTGCTCCTGTTTACAGGCGATCCCTAATTTTTTCAATAGGGGATGCGTTTACATTTTCAATGATGATGGCTTTCGGTGAATCATTCATTGTTCCGCTTGCCTTATATCTGGGATTTTCCGGAGCGGAAATCGGGATAATTACGGGACTTCCTATTTTTTGCGGAGCTGTTTTACAGGTTTTTTCAGGAGTATTTCTTAATTTTTTTAAAACACGGAAAAGAGTTCTGCTGATAATGATTTTCATTCAGGCATCGTCCATGCTTATGTTTCCATTAATCCTTGTATTGAAATTGAAATCAGTAATTATTTTTACTTCTTTAGCTGTAGTTTACTGGGGTTTTAGTCTTGCAATGAGTCCCATCTGGGCAAGCTGGATGAATGATCTTACAAAAAACATTTCCAAAGGTGTTTATTTCAGCAGACGCGTTCAGATTTCAAATTTTGCATTGTTTATAAGCATGATTCCTGCCGGATTTTTCCTGAAATACATGGATCTGAATAATCATATTGTTGCCGGTTTCTGTACGCTTTTTATAATTGCTTCTCTTTCCCGTTTCGGATCATGGATTTTCATTTTCATGAAACATGAGCCTGTAATGGAACACGGCACCGGTACTGATCCTGTGCAGTTTATAAAAGGCGCTTCCGCTGTGTTTAAAAGTTCAAAAGCGAATGTTCTTTTTTTCCTTGTCTTCTTTAATTTCGGAGTTTTTGCTGCTGCTCCGTTTTTCGCTCCCTACATGCTTAACAAATTAAACTTCGGTTATGAAAAATATATAATCATACAGAGTCTGGCAATAATAGGGAAACTTATTTTTCTTCCTGCCTGGGGTTTCATAATGGAACATTATGGTACAAGAAAGCCATTAATTCTTTCTTCTGTTCTTGCAATTTTACTGCCGGTTCTATGGATTTTTTCATCAAATTTCTGGTATTTATGCGCAATAAATATTCTGACCGGTCTTGTATGGGCGGGATTTGAGCTTTCCTCCCTTAATATGCTTATGAATAACTATTCAAGCAAAGAGACGCTGCTTGCCTGGTCATGGTATAATACTTTAAACGGTTTCGGTCAGGTTACTTCATCAGGAATAAGCGGGCGCCTTCAGACAGCAGGAATATTCAATTATAACATTGTTTTTCTTGTTTCCTCCGGAATACGGATGCTTGCGGTTCTTCTTCTGGCGAAGAAAATTATGGAGTACAGGGTGTATCCAAAAATTAAGTATTATCAGCTGTTTTTAAGGGTAATTTCGGTACGATCAAATATGAGACCTGTTGTAATTGCGGATGATAATTCAGACGAAAGTTCCGAAAATGAAGCTTCCGCCTGAATTTTTATAATTTATTTTGACTCAATCCTTGGGATTACCACTATGTCAACCCTGCGGTTAAGAGCTCTGTTTTCTTTTGTGTCATTTGCCACAATCGGCTGAAATTCACCATAACCGGCTGCAGAAAAACGTCTTTGATCCAGCTTGGTGTTTTTTAATATATATCTCAGTACAGACAGAGCACGTCCTGTTGAAAGCTGCCAGTTGTCGGCAAATCTGGAACTTTTAATCGGAATATTGTCGGTATGCCCTTCAATGATTATCTGATATTCAGGGTATTCCTGAAGAATACTTGCAATTTTATCCAGCGCTTTCATGACTTCCTTTTTAAGAGTATCTGAACCGGAATCAAATGAAATCTGATCGTCAATATTTATGATCAGTTTGTTGTGGTATCTCTTAAGTCTGATTTCACCGGCTTTTATTTCAGCTTCAAGCTGTTTTTCAAGTTCATCGGCCTGTGAAGAAAGACGCTCAAGTTCCTCTTTCTGCTGTTTGTTAAGCTGCTTTATGTAATCAAGATCGATTGTCAGTTGGGCGATCTGTTTTTCGAGACTGTTGATTTTTGAATCATATTTTTCTTTAAGTGCTCTCATTTCATTGGTGTTATCGGTTCTTTCTTTTTTTAAAGTATTCTGCAGCGCAAGAAGCTGGTCTTCATATTTTTTCTGCATGGCAGTGTTTTCGTCGATAAGTTCTTTTTCCCGGCTTGAACCGCTCTGCTTAAGAATTGCGATCTGGTTTTCCAGGGATTTTACGTGACTTTCATAACTTGCATTGTTTTCTTCAATCTGTTTGTTGAGATTTGCAATTTCCTTATTAAGATTGTCTATTTCAGATTCAAGTTTCTGTTTTTCTTTCTGCAGGTTGTTCATCTGGGTGGCAAACTGGTTTTTTAGCTGTTTTAATTCCAGTTCAAGTGCAATTTTTACATTTAAAAGGTTGTTATATTCCTTGGATGTATAGATTGGTTTTGCATTCGCCGGTGCGATTACGAATGTAAAGGCAAGGGCGATAAAAGTCATTGTTAAAATTAGGTTTTTTTTCATTTTCTCATTATCTCCGCTGATTAATTATTGGCTGCCTTGTCCGCGTTTCTCTGTTCAAAAGTATCTTTTGCCTTGTTATACTCATCAATAGCTTTTTTGTTTGCAAGAATTGTTTTTCTTAAATTTTCCTGTTGGTCTATGTAATATTTTTCGTAACTGCTGACATCAATTGATTTAGGTCCGGATTTTTTGAATTTATCAAAAAAACCTTTTTTTTCAGGTTCAGGATTCTGGGCTTTTTCAGCATTCTGCTGATCAATTTCCTTGTCGCGGTTACGTCTTGCAATCTTTGACTTTTCGTAATTTGTCTGTGCAAGTATGACAGAAAGTTCAGCCTGTTTTACCTCGACATTTGAAAGATACATTGCTTTTTTTGTGCTGTAAAATTCTGTCACTTTTTTCTGGTCGTCTATTTCAAGTTTTTTCTGCTCCATTTTCTGTGTCGTTTCATCAATTTTGGCTGTATCTTTCTGAGCTTTGTATAATCTTAATTCATCTTTCATTTTAAAAAGCTCGTCTTCTAAATCGCTAAGCTTTTTATCCTCGCCGGCTCCTTCCTTAAGAACGGCATCATATTCCTTTTTTGTAGCCTCAAGTTCATTATTTTTGTCCACAACCTTACTTTCAAGGTCATTTATCATTGCCTCTTCATTGTCGGTCATGTTTACCATGTATTTCTTGTCAATAACCTGCGGCCGGGTAACGCATGAAACAGCAAACATGAGCAAGATGCTGATTAATAGACTTTTTTTCATATTTATCTCCTGTAAAATAATCATTTTAACTTATTATATTTAATATAATATAATATTAAAAATTCCGTCAAGCTAAAAGCACTTTCCTCCGTTCTTTTTCGGACACGGTTTGACGTCGCAGAAATAGCATACTTCATTCGGCAGTTCGTCTTTTTCAAAATAATCAATTATGTTCGATACGGTTGTGCCGGAGATATTTGTCATTGCCTCATTCGTGAAAAACGCCTGATGTGATGTAATCAGGACGTTGTTAAAGGACAGCAGCCTGGCAAGAACATCATCGGTTAAAAAGGTACCTGAAAAATCCTCAAAAAAATATTCATCCTCCTCTTCGTACACATCAAGTCCGGCTGCTCCGATTTTACCTGTTTTAAGCGCCGCAATCAGATCGGCTGTATTGATAAGCAGACCCCTGCTGGTGTTTATGATCATTACATGATCTTTCATTTTTTCAATTGTGTTTTTGTTAATGAGGTGTCTTGTTTCTGCAGTAAGAGGGCAATGCAGTGAAATGAGATCCGAAGTCCGGAAAAGCCTGTCCATGTCTGCATACTCGAAACCGAGCTTTTCGGCAATTTTCTCATCAGGGAACGGGTCGCTTGCAATGACTTTCATTCCGAAACCCGTCAGTATTTTAATAAGAATCTGTCCGATCTTTCCCGTGCCGATGACGCCTGCCGTTTTTCCGTGCATGTCAAACCCCATAAGTCCGTCAATGTTGAAATTGCTGTCTCTTGTTCTGAAATAGGCACGGTGAGTCTTGCGGTTGAGAGTCAATGCAAGCGCTGCTGCATGTTCCGCGACGGCATATGGGGAATATGCAGGAACTCTTACCGTGTGAATCCGTTTATATGCAGTTTTCAGGTGAACATTGTTGTATCCGGCACAGCGCAGGGCTATAAGCCTGATTCCGTATTTATGCAGGGTGTTGATTACGTTTTCGTTAACATCATCTTTAACAAATACGCATACAGCATCATATCCTTCTGCGAGCTTAACGCTTTCTTCAGTGAGTCTGTCTTTGAAATATTTAATTTCGATGTTTTTATTCTGAATCTCAGCATTGAAGTATTTTTTATCATACGGTTTTGAATCAAAAAACGCCACTTTTATTATATTTTCCATTTTTAGAATCCTTTTTTTACGGTATTATAATTTAGTATAGCTGAAAAAAGTATAAAAACAAGATAATTTGAGCGCTGATCAGAATAGCAGTTTCCGTTTTAATTTCAGTAATAAGTGATTTTTTAAAAATTTTTGAATTTATTCCGCTTAATACCGTGTGTTTTTATGAATTTTATAATGTTTAACTCAAAAATGTCTTGATTAAATATTTTGAAATTGTTTATTTGAAACAATAAAAAATTACGCTAATAATATTTTGATTATAATATTAAAAATAGTCATTATAATTTTTTTGATTGTTTATGGAGAATACTTATGAATTTTAAATGCAAATTATTAATTTTAGTCACTTTTGCAGTGCTTGTTTTTCAGATAGATCTCTTTGCTGAATATGTTTTCCTTAAAAACGGGGACATTAAGAAAGGTGCAATTGTATCTGAAACAGCTTCTACAATTGTACTTAAGGCTGTTGATAAAAAGACATATTCAATTGAACGCAACACCATTTTAAGAATTCTCTATACCGAAATATATCTCGGGAAGGTTTTTGTTCAGAAAAACGACGGAAAGAATGTTGTATGCTACATGGTTGATGAAAACAGGGAAACATATACCTTCCGTCTTGAACTTTACAAACCGGTTGAATTTGTTCTTACAAGAGAAGAGGTTCTTTTTATAGCAAGAGGTAATCCTTCGGGTCTTGAGCTTATCAATGATGCTGATTATGAAACTG
>JAFGJZ010000118.1 GCA_016928815.1 Spirochaetota bacterium | reverse complement strand
ATAGATACTAAAGTAACTGTTACACGTAAACTCCAGGTTTTTTTATAGGTCATTAAATCCTTTATCATAAGAAATTTCCGAGAAATATCACTGCTTAATTTCAGAAAAGGGTTCTTTATGTTTATTGACATTTTATTTGATTGTTATTATTATTAGTGAACATATGAACGAATAGTGTTAAAAGTTCATTAGGAGTAGGTTGTGCCAAAGGGCTTTAAGGAAGAGCAAATAAAAAACATCAGGGAATCTCTGCTTGACGCAGCCAGGATTTCATTCAGCCAATCGGGCTATAAAAAAATGAGTATTAGGGATTTAACAGGGCAGACTGGTATTGCTCTTGGTACTTTTTATAAATTTTTCAAATCGAAAGAAGAACTGTTTTTCAATCTATTAATATCCGAGAGCAATAAACTGGAAAACAGGATTAAGAGTTTGATAGAAGAAGAAAGTCGTTCCAGTTCCCTGATTGAGAAAGCTGCTGAAATTATTCTGGAGGAGCTTGAGAAAAACAAGATTCTGGAAGAAATACTGTTCGGAAGTGAGCTGAAAATGATATTCGACAGCTTAGGCGAAGAGCAGATAGTCATGCACAAAGAAAAATCAATTAAAATGATAATGGATGTGATGGAAAAAAGCTGTAAAAAAGAATCGCTTGCATCCTGCGATGCAAAGCTTGCGGCAAAATCCCTCAGGGCTGTTTTCTTTTTGTATTTCCATAAAAATGAGATAGGCAGGGACGAGTTTATTGATATTTTCAGATTTCTGGTTTCGTCAATTACATCGACTGTTTCAGGAGGTGCTGAAGAATGAGAGAAGCTATGATCAGCATGTTGTCAAATGTATTAATTCCTTTTTTCGTTTTATTGATATTTATCAGAAAAAAAATCCGCATGAGGACATGGATTGCTTCTGCAATTATTGGCATTCTATATGGTTTGAGTTGGGATATTATTTTCAGCCAATCTGTATGGATTTATCAGAAAGAAATTTCTGAAGGTTTTATAGGACCGTTGCCAATGGAAGAATATATTTCGATTATGTTTATGCCGTCTTTGTTGATATTCATTTATCTGATCATTCCAATTCCCAAAAGAAATACAAGGAGGTATCAGTGATTACTTTCTTATTGCTGCAGCTTGTTGTCGTTGTCTTTCCCGCTTTTGTATTCGCGGTTTGCGGTCGGAAATCCATCGATTTTATTAAGGCAGGTATAACAAGCACACTTACATGTATTGGAGGAGCCGTCTGGGAACAAAAGGCCTATGGAACTGTATGGATTCTTCCTGCAGATATGTCTCTAAAAATAGAAATTTTTAATATTCCGATTGAGCAATACTGTTTTTTTATTTTTGCCCCGTTATTAATGATATCAATTTACTGCATACTCAGAGAAGAAAATCCTATTTTGATTTGTAGAATTCTTGTCAGAAATAAACCGGTATTTGTTTCGATGACATTAATCTGGCCGGCAATTATTTCGGCTGGTTTTATCGTTGAAATTAACGTAGTGAGTTTTATCATGCGTACTCTTTTTATATTACTTGTACTTATGCATACAGGAGAATATATTTATCTTTTCCGTTCTGCAGGGCTTAAGTTTGAATTTTCTGATTTTATATATGCAATTCATTCAGGAATCTTTGCGTTTAAACCGATCAGGGAGAAGTATCATGAAAAGCCATTCTGTGTATAAACTTAGAGAATTCGTTTCGGTTCCTTTCTTGATCCTCAGGATACTTCTGACAAATTTTCGCGGCAGAAAAAAATATTTGATTGATAAGTTTCTTTATGGAGAGAATAAACAACAGAACATAATTCTGGTTTCTCCGAAAAAAGAAGCAGTGAAAGATACTGCCATTGTCTATTACCATGGCGGCGGATGGCGAAGCGGGGGATCAGACGCATTCAGATTTGCAGGGTATTTTTTTGCTGATTACGGATTTCATGCTATTGTTCCAGAATACAGAAAAGTCCCGGAACACACATTTCCTGTTCAGATTGTAGATGCGGCAGAGGCACTCAAAGCTGGCATCGATATTCTGAAAAAAAATAAAATCTATATTAAGAAAATAATTCTCGCAGGTCAGTCAGCAGGAGCTCAGCTGGCTGCATTGCTTGCCTATTCCGATATACCGGAAATCAGCAGTGAGCTTAAAGAATCGATCAAAGGCGTAATAAGCATCAGCGGACCCTTGAATTTCAGCGAATGCAGGAATGATTATGTGAATGGCTTCATCAACGATTTTGTTTTAAATAAGGAAAACAGGGAAAAGGCAGATCCATTTCGTTATCTTGCCGGCGATGTGAATATACCGGTTTTATGTGTTCATGGTGAGCATGATCCTTCCGTGGAATTGGCTTCATCAGAGTCATTCGTGAAAAGAATAAATGAATTAAAAGAAGGATTGGGAACTTATTTAACAGTGAAAGGAGGCTTGCACTCAAATCTGGTCAAATTATTCTGGAAAAAAATCGAAGGGTATCTGAGTATGGTAACCTGGATACGGAATCAAACACGATAGTTTCATATGGCCGGATTAATGAGGCTTCCTGATAAATATAAAAAATATTGAAAACAAATAGAAATCAATTCTTTAGTATATTGTCCGTGCAATTTTTCCAATCCTTCAGTATAATTGACCATAGAGAGGACACCCTATGCCAAACGGCAAAACAGACAACCAGATGAAGACATTCGTGATAGACACTAAAGTATCTATCAGGTGTAAACACCGGGCAATTTATTCATTTATAAATATAATGGACTGATATTTCACATCATCATCTTTCTTTTTTTCCATAAGACATCCGATTAATGTCCGTAAATCACTTTTTACAATTTCACTTGATGTAATACTTTGGATGTCAACTTTGCAGTAATAGCATGTTCCCCAATTTCTTTGGAATATGTTTATATTCTTTGAAAAAGCTTCTTTTGGAATATTAGTGTCCTGGATATGGGAAAATCCATCATATTCAGAAAATGTATCAGAACTAGAGTTTTTTATATTTATATCAGTTTTATGTAATAATAAATATGGGATATCACTTTGCAGATCAATACATACATAAAAAGCGATATTCTCATTTAAAAACATTCTGACATAACTTTGTTTATTGTCCCATGCTGAGCGAGATCGGGGAGCCCACCAATCTCCCTTTATTTCAACTTTATATTGTTCAGTTAAAATATTTGATACGTCTTGTATCAGTTTTTGGATATCTGTAATGAATTTGTCATACATTTTTACCAATGCTGATATATCATTTCCCATTTTTATACTCCCAATTGTAATATTTTAGATTGATATTATTGAAGCTGTAATTTATAACCGCTCTATATTGCCAATTCATCCTTACCTGCTTAATATGTATGCCATTGAAGAAAGTGAAATTTCTATGTGCTAAAAAATCTGTAAGATCAGAAAATAATAATTGTTCATTACGTGGTAATTCTGCTTTTGGATAGCTATCAAGAACTTTATACAATTTATTCCATGATAACCAGAATAGTTTATATTTTATCTCTGGTATTGATTTCT
>JAFGJZ010000117.1 GCA_016928815.1 Spirochaetota bacterium | reverse complement strand
TTGAAATGTGTCTTGGTCGAAACATTTTAGGAGTTATTTCCAATGGGGTCATTCTATTTTTGTTGCATTAGTTTATTGAATTGAGGGTTCATTCCGGAAGCCCGTTTTCACTTAAAAACTTATTTTTGTTGCTTACAACCTGAATATATTATATAATAAATCATATATTCAAAATACCGGACTTAAAACCATGAAAAGACGACTCACCATTACATTCCTGATTTTTATAATCCCGTGTATTTCCGCAGCCGTATCGCTGGAGGACACGTCGATGCATGTTCTTCTTATCAACTCCTACCATTCCGGATATAAGTGGACGGATGACATTACGCAGGGAGTTCTGGAAACACTGAATGAGAATAAAAACATCATTTTAAGTATCGAATATATGGACTCCAAAAAACAGTTTGACACCGAATACCGCCGGCTGCTGGCTGAACTGTTCAAATATAAAATGACGAAAAATAATTTTGAGCTGATTATTGTATCTGATGACAATGCACTGAATTTTGTTCTGGATAACAATGATACCATTTTTAAAAATCTGCCGGTAGTGTTCTGCGGAATAAATGAATTTGATCCCGCCATGCTTAAAACAAAAAAAAATGTAACGGGAGTAAATGAAAATGCCGACTTCAATAAGACACTTAAACTGATTCACAAACTGCATCCGGATGCCAGAAACTTCAAATTTATCATCGACAGTTCAGTTTCTGGATCAAAAATAATGAACAGTATAAACGCTTCAATCTACGAAAACGGGGACATTTTTTCTTTTGAGCTGTATAAAGATATGTCAATGAGTGAACTGTTAAACAAAATTAAAAACACATCCCGGGACTCTGTGCTTTTTTATACTTTTTACTCCCTTGATTCCACAGGTAACTTTTTCGAATTTAATGAAAGCATCCGCATGATTTCCGAATCCACCGATCTTCCGATCTATGGAGCATGGGACTTTTATCTGGGATACGGTGTCATCGGAGGATTCATGATCCGGACAAAAAGCCAGGGAGTTACTGCCGGGAAAATTGCTCTTCAGATTTTAGGCGGCACACCGGCGGAGAACATACCCGTGATAATGAATTGTGAAAAGAAATTCATGTTTGACTATAATCTGATCGGGAAGTTCAATATCAATGAGAAAGAACTTCCGCAGGAATCGGAAATAATCGGGCTTCCGCGGACATTTTATACCCAGAACAGAAGTCTGGTTCTCACCGTATCGATATACATTGCCGTTCTTCTTCTGATTATTTTCATTCTTGCAGTAAACATGTCGGCAAGGATTTCAGCTGAAAAAAAGCTCACAAAAACCAAGGATTTTCTCCGCGATATAATTGAATCAATGCCTTCAATGCTGATAACAGTAGATGAAAAAAGAACTGTAATCGGATTCAATAAAAAGGTCTGCGACTATTCAGGTCTGAATCCTGGATTAATAAAAGACGGAAATATTTTCAAGGTATTTCCGGAATTTCTTATTCTTGAACCTCTTATAAACGGTGTATTCTCAGGTAAAAAAAACATTTTTAACCGCAGCATTGACATACAGAATAAAAATTCAGTCATGTCCGCGCTTGTTTCAGTATACCGTCTTTCAGACAGCCTGCTCAGGGAAGCTGTTATCCGGATAGATGATGTAACCGAGAAAGTTCAGCGTCAGGAGGAAATGTCAAAACTGCGTAATCTTCTTGCCGACATTACCAATTCAATGTCCTCAATAATTGCTGCAGTTGATAAAGATATGAATATAATCCAGTGGAATTCAGCCGCGGAAAAACAGACCGGAATTAAGTCTGCGGACTGCATCGGTCTGAAATTTTTTGAAGTATATCCGCCTGTTGAAAAATACTCTCATTTCATTTCAGAAGCAATAACAACAAAAACTGAAAAAGAATTCATTAAAGCACACATTGTAGTTAACAATGAAACCAGATATTTTGATATCCTTATATTTCCTTTAACCGGAAAAAACAATATTGGCGCAGTAATTAGAATTGATGACGTTACTGAACGGTCAAAAATGGAGGAAGTTCTTATTCAATCAGAGAAAATGATGTCAGTCGGCGGACTTGCTGCAGGTATGGCACATGAAATAAACAACCCTCTCGCAGGTATAATGCAGGGAGCGCAGGTTCTTCAGCTTGCTATTGATCCTGAAATTCCAAAAAACAGGAAAATTGCGGAGGACGCCGGGCTTTCCCTTCCAATGCTTCAGAAATATTTTGAAGAAAGAAAACTTTTCAATATTATAGATACCATCGTCAACTCGGTCCAGAGAGCGGCCGACATTGTCACAAACATGCTTTCATTCAGCAGAAAAACAAGTGCAAACATGGAATTTGTCAATCTTGCTGAAATTATGGACCGTACAATTGAGCTTGCAAAGAACGACTACGATTTAAAAAAGAAATTTGATTTTAAAAGAATTGATATAATACGCAACTATTCACAGCCTCTTCAGCTTGTTAAATGCCATTCAAGTGAAATACAGCAGGTAATATTCAACATTCTGAAAAACGGAGCTCAGGCTATGATGGAAAATAGCCAGAATTCAGAAACTGACAGGAAAAACAGATTTACGATAAACATAATTCAGAAAGTTCATCATATTATAATGGAAATAGAAGATAACGGTCCCGGAATGAGTGAAGAGGTCAGAAAACGGGTTTTTGAACCGTTCTTCACTACAAAATCATCTTCAAAAGGAATCGGACTGGGTCTTTCAGTATCATATTTCATCATTACCGAAAATCACAAAGGAACAATGAATGTAAATTCGGTTCCCGGAGCAGGTTCCAAATTCATAATAAATCTTCCTGTAAATGGAGAAACAGATGGATGAAAAGAAAAAAAGAATACTTGTTGTCGAAGATGAAATTATCATCAGAACAAGTCTTGTAATGTATCTTGATAATTTCAATTATCAGGTTTATGAAAATGAAACCGGAGAAACCGCTCTCGAATTTCTTGACACCAACCGCGTTGATTTAATTATCGCGGATATGCGTCTTCCCGGCATCAGCGGCGAAATGCTGATTAATTCAGCCTATAAAATTGACAACAGCATAAAATTCATCATTTACACCGGATCGCTTGACTATACACTGCCTAAATCATTAAAAGAAATAGGAATGACTGATCTGAACATTATTCACAAACCCGTATATGACATGAATGAATTTATAAAAGTAATCAGGCGTCTTATTTAATTTCAGTAAATAAAAATAATGTGATTGAAAAATTTGCACTGTTATACACAATTTCAACATGAATAAGACCGTTACAGTTTCGGAAATATCAAGATTAATTAAATCCGCAGTTGAAAATAATCCTCTTCTTTCATCCGTATATGTCCGCGGTGAGGTTTCCAATATCACCTATCACAGCACAGGTCACATCTACCTTACCTTAAAGGACAATGAAGCCGTATTAAGCTGCGCTTTTTTCAGAAATTCCAATAAGTCCCTGAATTTTAAAATACGTGAAGGCATGAACATCATAGCATTCGGAAGCATCACCGTTTATGAAAAACGCGGCAGTTATCAGATGATCATTTCATCCGCAACTCCTGACGGAATAGGAGAACTTCAGCTTAAAATTGAGGAATTGAAGAAAAAACTTTCCGCTGAAGAGATTTTCAACGCTGATAGAAAACGTCCTTTACCCTTTCTTCCATGCAGACTTGGTGTAGTGACATCTCCAACCGGTGCCGCTTTCCGCGACATATTAAAAGTCGCTTTAAGAAGGTATCCTAACATAGAAATACTGCTGGCTCCTGCCAAAGTTCAGGGAGATGATGCCGCAGCTACAATCGTAAAAGCAATTGAAGAGCTTAACCGGAAGGAATGGAAAATAGACGTGATAATAGCCGGCAGGGGCGGAGGATCTTTTGAAGATCTCATGCCTTTCAATGAAGAATCCGTTGTCAGGGCTTTCTTTGAAAGCCGTGTTCCCATAATATCCGCTGTCGGACATCAGATAGATCATCCCCTTTCAGATGATGCCGCCGATGCATTCGCCCCTACTCCTTCAGCAGCTGCTGAAATCGCGCTTCCTGTTAAAAGCGAAATTGAAGAAAAAATTTCACTGCTTGAAAAAACAGGATTCTCTTCACTGGAAAAACAGATAGAGGAAGCTAAATACAGAATTAATAACATTTCATCCCGGAGAGTATTTCAGAACCCGCTCGAACTCGTATACATGCGTGATATGGAACTGGAAGACATGAAAAACAAAATGCTGATAAATCTCAGATCAAAAATAGCCGTTTTAAAACAGCAATATAATGACATTCCTGACATTTCAAAACTTTTTGAATTGCAATTCAAGGAAAGAAAACATAGATTTGTTTCAGCGGTACAGAGCCTCGATCAGCTGTCGCCGTTAAAAGTAATTGCAAGAGGTTATGCCGCGGTTTTTGATGAAAACCGTAACCTGATTAAAACAACAGACCAGACCGGGATAAACAGCCGCATCAACGTTTATCTGTCTGACGGAATGCTGAAATGCAATGTTCTTAATGCGGAAAAAGGAGTGACATTTGGAAAAAAAACAGATTGAGAAAAAGAATTTTGAGGATGCCCTTTTTAAACTTGAAGAAATAGCTTCAAAGCTTGAAAGTGGAGAAATGGGGCTTGAAGAATCAATTACGAATTATGAAAAAGGAATGGAACTGGCAAAATACTGCCGGGAGAAACTGGACGAAGCTGAACGTAAAATTGAAATACTTCAGAAAACAAAAAAAGGTGAAAAACCCGTAAAAAAAGAAATAACCATAAAGGATGATACCGGAGAGTTGGATGAAAATGAGGAAATTCAGGGCTCACTTCTTTAAAATCGCATTATTTTTAATCTTTCTATTAACTGTTTCATGCAAACAGAAAGGAATCGTGCAATTCTGCGAAGGCACGGATAAAGACGGAAAACCGGTAAAATGCGGCTCTGTTTTCACATCCGGAGACATTACCCTCATCCTTGAAAGTAAAGATCCTTTTGCTTCGGAAAAACTTCGTGTAAAAATTTTTAATGAAGATTCAGGTTCGGCAAAACCTGAAGAAACAAAATTCCTTGAGGTTGAACCGTCATCAAAAACCGCAAGAATTGACCTGTCAATGTATAATCCGGGGAATTACCGCGTCACAGCCGAAAATATGGACGGTAAAATCCTGACACAGGGAAAGGTACAGATTATAAATGATATAAACCCCTGACCTGCAAAATCCGGCTCTTTTATAAATCTAGTTCCGGGAATTTATCATTTAACTTAATGTTGAAGGTATAAACCTTTTCAATAATTCCATTTATAAAAACAAGACCCTTAATTTCACCTGATCCGTTTTTTTCACTGATGAAATTTCCCAGCGAATAAAAAATCCGCTTCCCCGAATAGACTTCCTCCCCGCGTTTTTCAATTCCTTTTCCGATTATTACATCTGCACCGGCATCAATCCACTTCCTGAATTTTTCTCTGCATTTTTCATCAGTTTCAGTTCCGGAATAATCATATAGGACTATTATATTACGGGCGGTTTTTCGTGCTGAAGAAATCAAATCCGAACAGTTTTCAGTACCGCCGGAGTCTGCATGAAATTTTATTACACCGGTTATATTCTCATCAATTTTAAAAAATTCAAACATGTCATATTTCCGCAAATCAAAGACATAAAGATCACTGCCGGTAAAAAACCTGTCTTCCCTGCCTCTAAGATTTTTCAGATACCTTTCCACTGATAAATCATTATTACAGTCATATGATCTGTCCCATTCCCATCCGGTTTTAACAAATAATGAATCATTATGCAGATCAATGTTTCCAGGCAGAAGAACCGTAAACAGATCAACCTTTTCATTTTTACCGGCGGAAAACGCGAAATACTGATGGCTGGTCGATTCCCGTTCATTCAATTTTGTAAAATCACTGCTGTTGGTATGAAGCAGCCTCTCAGATTTCTTACAGCCTGATAATTCCATTAATTTCAGCAATACAAATACTGATGAAGGAGAATCAATTTCAAGGTCATAAATTTTATTTAAATTAAAACCCGATATCGCCTTATAGGACATTTCATCATGAAAATCTGAAACGTTTTTCGGCTGGAAATGTGAAAAATCGACACTTGCAATTATCAGTGTTTTATCATCGGTGTTGTCATTAATCCATTCCGCGAACTTTGCATTATCCCGGAGAGAATTCTTCCACCCGAACAGTACAGGCACTATTTGTGCATCAGGAAAATATTTTTTAATAAAAGGAGCATGATAATATATCCCGTGTTCCTTTTTAAATGGAGAATCCTGTATATCTGAAATTGATGCCTTATTCATTCTTTCAACAAATTCAGAATCTACAGTTAAATTTCCGAAAACAGTAGGAAACAGAACATTTTCTCCGGCAACAATTCCAGATACAGCTGTTTCATAATGATCAGGAGACAGAATGATTATTCTTTCAGGATGTATGACGGCGCTTAATTTTCTATAAATGCCGGCTGTTTCCCTCGACGTAATTGTATGATGCGGAAGTATCAGACCTTTCGGCGGTGCAGAAAATTCGACGGCAGATTCTGCTCCGGTAATATGTTCCCACATTTTTAAATCATCCGGATAGTTCTGTCCTGCAATAACAATTGGCAGACAGCTGCCGCTGTGTGTTGAGAATACTGCGGCGGCAGCCAGAATTACAGACAGATACTTAAGACGATTCAATATCTCATTCCGCCCCATTCAACAACCGTAAATCCTTTCCGTTTGACGGATCTTAACTTCTGGGGTTTGATCGTGACTGGCGCATCAAGACCTTTCGAATCAAAAAATACTCTAATAACAGTATCCGGACGCGGTGTTACTTTTAACGGTGCATATTTCTCCATCTGCTTCGAAGTAAAAAAATAAATCATATAATACGGTTTTTTATTCAATTCAGGAATCCAGAATTCAGTGAAATCAGAAATTTCCTTTTCATTAAGACCCATTATTTTCAGCTTTTCTTCAAAAAATTCCTTCAATTTCTCTTTCTCAACAACAAATCCGGTTTTCATTTCCATGGAAGGATAATTTTCAGATTCCCAGAAAAGATACAGATAGGTTTTATTATCTGATAAATTAATAATGTTACCGTCAGTATCGGCTGAAACATTCCATCCGGAATTATATTCAGGAATGGAAACTGAAATTCCGTTTTCCGGTTTTACTTCAACTTTTACGTTCATTTTCTTTTCAGGGTAAAGATATATGACAGGCTTCGCCATTTCACCTTCTGATTCATGCAGATAGAACGTAACCTGCTTGGAAACCCTTTTTTTGTCACTGTAAACTGAAATAATGTTACATGTATTTGATCCTATGAATAAAGTATCATTTTTTGAAAGAACATATTGAAAAGTACCTTCTTCCTGATTATAATCCTGAATCTCCTCTTCCGAAATTACATTTCCGTATGAATTTTTAATCTGAATAATCATTTTAACCGGTGCACCGGTTACCGTTCCTTCCACGACTAAATCATATCCGCCGTAAATTGCATCTTCATTTTCAGGATACTCAATGCTAATATGCCTTTCCTTATTTTCTGCAACATTGATGAATTCACCGAACATCCATGCGGTTTTATAGACAATAAAGTTATCAAGCGGTTCCTTATATTCAACATAATACCAGTTATTGTACCATTGATTGACTTTCATTTTATCGGATGTCTTTGCCAGAATACGGATATTCGTACCTGCAAGAACAGAGCCGAATGTTTTCACTTCGTTATTTTTAACATCTTTATAGGTAAACTGCATATAATCATAATCAATTCCGGGACCTTTTCTGATGCGGACATTATCAGTAGTAGAAGAAAGCTCATTCCCCATGGCAATGCAGGAAATATTTTCACTGCCGACAGCAACCTTAGTTCCTGCAGGAACAAAGCTTTTATCATTCCATAATACAATTGTTCCGTCCGCATTAGTGAGGTATCTCGTTGATTTCGGATTTTTCAAATCCTCTTTAAATAAAAAAATGCTTTCTTTGTTTTTAACAAAATAATCCTCATATTTCCCTTTGCTATTAATTTTACTTAAAAATATTTTATTGCCTTTAATTTTAAAATTGCCTTTTAATTCTCCGGTCCGGGCTCCTGAAGTATAATAGGACTTGAAAGTATTGTTTTTGTAAAAATTAAAACTGTATTCATCATTATACCATTTTCCATTCATCAGAATATCAGTATCAGCTTCAGTTTCTGAAAAAAGAAACGAAGACGACAGGAAAAAAACGGTACAGAGTGATAATATATGAAAAGCCTTCCGGAAATTATTGAAATTAAGCCTTTTAAAAACATCAGTAAAATAAAAATTCTGTTTCTTTGAATTTAATTTCTTCATAAAGACATCCTGGATTAAGTTTTAATTTTAAATTATTTATAAAACTTATTGCATAAAAGTCAATCTTTAAACCGGAAATTCCATAAAGGGAAGATTCATAACTGATTTACAGTATCAGATTTCTGAAAAGCAGCGTAAGCGGAAGCACTGCTGCCGCATATATAACAGTATTGAATACGAACAAAGCGGATGCCAGTCTCGTATCAAGATCATACAGTGAAGCAGTAACAACCGAAAAAACCCCTGTAGGCATGAAAGACTGTATAATTATAACTGCTCGCATATCATGACTTACAGGGACAAAAAACAGAATTATTATGATTATAAATGGAATTATGCAGAATTTCAATACAGCCAGAAAAACTGAAGGTCTGACAGCGTCCTTTATCTGTTTCAGATCAAACTGCATTCCCAGCGACAGAAAATACAGAAATACAACAGCATAAATGAAAACATCCAGGTTTAATACAGGTACAGGCCGTTTAATACCGGACAGAGAAAGCAGCAATGCCGCTGAAATTGAATACAGAGGAAGATTCTGAAGCTGGAAAAATTTCCTGATAATAAATTTTAAACTTACCGTGTGATTAAATCTTACAGCGCTTGCGTAGTTAAAAATGAAGATGAAAACGTAAAAAGTGAAATATATCGTAAAAACAAAAGAAAGGGCAAGTCCCTGAAATCCAATCAGAATGTAGCATATAAATGCACCCATTGTAAATCCATGATTTGAAAGGGATGCTGTTATTATGAATGTGGCTTTTTTAATTTTATCTTTAAAAATGAAAGGTGAAACAACTGTTCCTGAAAAAAACCCTATCAGTACAATCAGAAGACCTGCTGCAGGAAGAATCATCAGATCTGGAGTTATAGTGATTCCCCATGCCGAGTTAAGCACTATCAGCGGTTCAAAAATAATTATGTTGAATCTGAGAATTTTCTTAACGATTTTTTCAGCATGTCCGGCAGCCGCTTTTTTAAGAAAATAGCCGAATAGAAAACCTCCGGAAATTACCGACTGAAAAAGTATGAATTTATAAGTTACTGACACTTTAACCCCTTTTTTTTACATCATAGAAAAACCCGTTATTTAAGTATATCACAATTAAATTTTTGCACGGGACATAGGAAAATTCTATTCATGGACAGTTTCTTGTTGAAAATTTCGTTCATACTTTTATAATAAAGAGCAGTAAATCAATTCATTATCAGGAAAATGCGGTATGATTATTAATCTGTCTCATATAATTCATGAAGAAATGCCTGTTTTCCCGGGATCGGACAGGCCGGTTATTACAAACAGATTTTCGATTGAAAAAAACGGTTTTTCCGAAAATTCAATCTGCCTGCTGTCACATACAGGGACGCACATCGATGCACCCGCTCATCTTATTCCGGGAGGCAGAACACTTGACCGGTATGATATTTCAAAATTCAAGGGCAAAGCATTTCTGATAGATTTGAACAATCAAACCGGTTTTACGGAAAATAATTCAGAAATATCGTTATCCGATTTTATAATTTTCAGAACAGGATGGCATCAGTACTGGGGAGAGGAAAGATACTTTGAATCATTTCCGGTTCCTTCACAGGAAATGATAGAATTCTGCTGCTCATTAAAGCTGAAAGGAGTCGGAATAGATACTCCTTCCATTGACAGAATTGAATCAGTTTCGTTTGAAAATCACAGACAGCTGTTTGCCTCGGACATGATCATAATCGAAAATCTGAATAATCTTTCACAACTGAAACAGACTGTTTTTGAACTTACAGCCCTGCCGCTGACTGTAATTAATAGTGACGGGTTTTCTGCAACTGTAATTGCCGAACATGATTAATCATTGATAAAATTTTTATCTGTTTTTTACAGGCAGAATGATATAAATATCTCCATACTGTTTGAAATTTTCAGCTTTTTTAATCTCGGCCTCACTGTTGCCGAAAAACACGTCAAATCGTCCTGCACCGGAAATGGCTGATCCGGTATCCTGAATTACGGCAAAACGCATTAACGGATCCACTCCTGAAGTTTTTACATATGCAATCAGTCCTTTTGGATAAACCGAATTATCAGCTGCAAGAGAGCGCCCTGCAGTAAGCAGTTCTCCGATGTTGCCCTCAGAACCTGAATCGGTAATTTTGAAAAAAACATATCTGGGATTTCTGTTCATAATGCCTTCAGCTTCACCGGGATTATCGAGAAAATATTTTTTAAGACCGGCCGAATTTCTCAGGACTTTCTGCGGAATATATTTGTCAACTGATACAAACCCGTGTCCATTGGAAATATCAGCCGTGAGATGCAGCATCTCATTATTGTCCAGAATCACTGTTCCGCTTCCTTCTATCTGAAGAAAAAAAAGATCCGCTTTGTTTACAAAACAGATGATGTCCCCCCGGTCATGCAGAGTATCTTCCGTTACGATTTTTTCTCTTGTATCATAGGGAACCAGAGCTCCGTTACTGATTTTTCCGGTTATCGTTCTGTTCAAACCGATAAAAACATTCAGATCTGCCGAGACAAGATCATATGGTCTGCTGTAAACGGCTGTATTATAAAATGAGGTTTGTCTCAAAGAACCGGCGACTGTGATAGTATAATAAGCAGTGAAAAGAACCTGATTACTGCCGGAATATCTGTATAAATAAAAATTTCCGGCAAGCTTTTTAACGGCATTTTTAAAATCATTTTTTTCAATTATATCCAGAAACAGGCTGTAGGAACTGATAAGACGTGAATAGGTATATGACACTCCGTTAAATACAATTTCATTCTCCGGCGGCTGCTTCCTGAAATAGCTGATGGATCTTTCCACAGCCGGTTTCAATCCGCTGTAACCCAGATCGTCAGACATCTCTTTGCTGAATTCGGTCTTAATAAATTCATAATTTTCATCTTCAATACAAAACGACTTTAAAGGAACAAAAAAACATTGAATGAGAATTAAAAAGGACAATCCGGTCCTGACATTTTTTTTCATATCGTCATTCCTCAGAAAATATACTGCCTGTACAGTTACACTTATAATTTGTTTTTATGCAATATAAAAATTATGCTGGACATTTAAAAAATAATGCCTTAAAATTAAAAAAAATCAATTGAGGGAATTGTGAATACAATTACAGATCAGACTCTTGATGAACTTGTAAGAGCAGGTTCCATTCTGACCGCTGAGCTGGATTTCAAAACTCTTATATCGGTTCTGGTTGAACAGTCACAGGATATTTCCGCATCATCTTTATCAGTTTTATATCTGCGGAAAAACCCGGATACTTTAAACGGTGATTTCATTAAAACCTATCAGCGTGGTAAATTTGAAGTTCCAGGTTCATTTAAAGAAGACAACGAAAATTTCATATTTATTGAAGAATGCGGAGAAGCAGCCGTACTGCTCGAAAGAAAGGAAAGTCCATTCCGGCAGCTTCTTCTGAATGACTTAATGAATTCCGCAATAGCACTTCCCATATCAACAAACAATGCATTTCTTGGTGTTCTGATTCTTAATTCCAAGGAGAAAATGTTCTACAACAGAAGAAAACTGAATTTTCTGGAAGCTTTTTCCACTCTTGCCGGAGGCATGCTTAACAACTCGAGATTATATTCTGAACTGAAAGCATATCTGAAAGAAATAGAGGAACTGAAACTTTATCAGGAAAATATTTTTTCATCAATGACAAATCTGCTTATTGCATCCGATAAGTCAGGGAAAATAAAGTATTTCAACAGAGCTGCTTCTGATATTTTCAAACTTGATCAAAGCCATATTGATACTGATATTTCGGATTTTTTTAAACATAGTGTAGGTAAAAAAATTATTAATACGATAAAACAGGTTTACGATGAACCTGAGGAAATTCCAGGCATTGAAGGAATTTTTAAAAATAACCAGAATGATGAGGAAATTGATTTTTCACTCAACATCTCGCCGTTGTTCGGAAAGACCGGAAAACTTCAGGGCAACACATTTCTGTTTACCGACCAGACACGTGAAAGGGAACTTCAAAGTCAGGTTCATAAGGTAATTGAAGATAAACGTGTTATTAAAGACATGTTTTCACGTTATCTTTCATCGGAGATTGTACATCAGTTAACTGATTCTCCGGATCTGGTAAAAATGGGCGGTGACAAAAAAACGGCAACCATATTTTTTGCGGACATCAGGGGCTATACCTCCTTCAGTGAAGGCCGAGAACCGGAATATATAATTAACATTCTTAATGATTATTTCAACGAAGCGGTTGAAATTGTCATCGAAACAAACGGATACATTGATAAATTTATCGGGGACTGCATTATGGCTGCTTGGGGTGTCCCTCTTCAGACAGAACAGCAGGATGCAATTTCAGCGGTAACATGTGCCTTAAGAATCCAGCAGCTTGTTAAATCCGTAAAACGCAAGTTCTGGAAAGGGGAAGCCTCAGGACTTCAGATTGGAATAGGAATGCATTCCGGTGATATTGTTGCGGGAAATCTGGGAAGTTCAAGACGAATGAATTACACTGTAATCGGAGACACGGTAAATATAGCTGCACGTCTGGAAGGAATTGCAAAATCCGGAGAAATTATTATTACTAAAAATACAATGGATTATATCGAAGGAAATTTCAAGGTCAAAAAAATGGAACCTGTAAAAGTAAAAGGCAAAGCCAATCCTATTGAAATATACAGCGTTCTTGATTTTAAATAAACAGAGGGATAATATGAATTTATTACAGAACTTATTTTCATCAGACTACACACTGCTTATGATAATTGCCGCAGCTGCTGTTACTGCCTTTGTTATTGCATTCCTCATAAAATTTTCCGGAAATAGAAAATTCAAGCGCTCGCTTGACTGTGTTTTTGAAGACAAATATATGTTTGAAACCCTGATTCAGAGCAGATATGACAAAAATGCATTATATAAAAAATCCGGTTTAATCGAGAAATATGCCGCTCATAAAAACATCAAGGTTATAAAACTGCTCGGAATTGATGATATCTGGATTGAAAAATTATTTCAGAAAAACCGTAAAAAGGATTTCAACCGTGTTTTAAAATATGCATCTTCGACCGGGCTGTTTATCTGCTTTCTGGTCTGTCTCAGAAAAAAAAGATATCTTCCTCTGCTGATTCAATGGCTTGAAAAATCCGGCGACATGCTGTATTTAAGACGGATAGCTCTTTCAGGAAAAGGGGAACAGTTTGACGGAGCACTGGCAGGAAAAATCTTTAAAGATAAAATTTCGCAAATCAGGGAAATGACCGGGGATCCGGAATGGGCGCCAAGATACTTTGCAGTTAAGGTTTTAATGCATGAGAAAGACGACCTATCCAAAAGAGCTCTGCATGAAATGATAAACGACTCGCATCCTCTGATTAGACGTACGCTTGCACGTGAATTCCAATCGGAAGACAGGAAAAAATTTTACAGCATTCTTTACAACATGATGCTGCATGATTCTTCTGAAGAAGTACGGTATGAGGCTTGGAAACGTATTACAGGTGATTTTCCCGATTTATTTAATCCGGTTTTTAAAGATTTCACCGAGAGTGAAAAACTGCATTATATCAGTTTTCTGCGTGACGGTGTCGAAACTGATATTAATCTTGCAATGATAGTACTGGATCAGGACAATCTGGAGTTAAGATATATCGCGGCGCTGTATCTTAACAGAAACAAACATCTCTCAAAACTTCTTGAAGCCGCAACTTTTGCCGATATGAAATCAATGGATAGAGTTATTTCCCTGCTCAAGAAATCATGCGAAGTGAACGTCACTGATTTTCTTGAATGCACCAAATCAGCTGCTCAACCGGGATCATTGTATATCTGTTCAATATTACTGCAGGAATTCGGCAACCGTGAAAACATAAATAATCTTGCAATTAAAGTATTTTCTTTATATACGGAGCAGACTGAGCTGGATGAAGTATTTATCAATACTCTCAAGTGCATATCAGAAAGGGGCAATGAAAAAAGTTATTACACGTTAAAGTCGGAACTGGAAAAACGCAAAGACAGTACAAAATCGTTTGAACTTATTCTGGATAACATTCCTGTCAAAGCCGATTACATTTTCATTGATTATCTTTTTGACCTTTTTACCGACAGTAAAATCCAAAGCCGTGAATATCTAAGAAAAGCCTTATTACGTTTTAATCAGGACCTTATTCTGCCAAGAGCCTTTGAAATAGTAAAATCGGAAAGAAGCCGGTATAACTATACTGTCAGAAAAGAGGGATTACGTCTGCTCGGAGAACTGAAAGCTGATTACTGTCTTGAGACAATTCTTGAATCGCTGCCGGTATTTTCTCCTGAAGAAGCAAGGGAATTTTTCATCATACTGAAGGAATATCCGAAAAAACTATTTCTGGAAAAAATTTCCGAAATGCTTAAAACAAATGACTCAAAAGTACGTGCTTCATTGATTGCCGTACTGCCTGTTACGGGTGAAACCTCATTTATCAAACAGATTGATTCAACTCTCAAAGATGCTGATCCGGACGTAAGGATATCATGTGTATGGGCATTAACGGAATATGGAGAGACAAATACTGTCCACCATTCAATGGACTTACTGCGTGATCCTGTAGAAAGAGTCAGAATTTCCGCAGCTGAAGCAATTGGAATTTTCGGATCAAAAAAAGCTATATCCGAACTGAAAACCGTACTTTTTGACAGCAATGAAGTTGACTCCGTAAAAGAAGCTGTACTAAAAGGACTTTCCGCTTCCAAAACAATTGACGCTGTAGACGTAATGGTTGAATTCCTTGAAACAGAAACAGATCTGAAAGATATTGCCATTGAAGCATTAAGTAACAAAAGCGATTCCAAATCCCTGATTAAACTTATTGAAAACTTTAAGGATGGTACTCCTGAACTCAGACAGATTATTTCGGAAGTTTTTAAGAGAATGGAAAGGAGCAGTGAAAAATATCTGGATGATGTCGTTCATGAGGAAATAGGGTCCCTGAAACCGTATCTTGCTGAAATACTTGATGCAACCGGATATGTAGAATCAAAAATCAGAAAGCTTGCTCACCGCTCGCCTCAAATACGGAGATCTGCTGCCGAATTTTTATCACTTATCGGCTCCAAACCTGCTTTTCGCGGAATAGTACTTGCTTCACGTGATCCTGATGAAGAAGTACGGGTTAAAGTAATTAAAGCCCTTGAAAAACTTGAAACTAAAGACGGTCGTGAAATCCTTAACTCATTAATTAACGATCCAGACACTAAAGTCCGGAAGTATACAAAATGGGCTCTTGAACGTCTAAAAGCAAAATCTCTTTAATTTTCATAAAAAATTATTTACTTTAACCGCTAAATAGGTTAAATTATGAGGTTCGGAGAATTTTCAGGAGGAATATAATGGCAATAAAAAACATGATTGAGGATATTGTTTCATCCACTATAGAAGAAGTACTTGATAAAAATGAGGATTTTGATAACCTGAAAAGCAGTTTCCAGGAAATAATGGCTTTTGTATTGAATAGAATACCGCCGAAATATGTTACCAGTGAAAGGGGGATTCTGCATACGGAAATCGATTCAAAATTCATGTTTCAACAGAAAAGTGACATACTTTTTTTAATTTATGAAGCAATCGATGTCATTAAAAACCGGCGTGAAACGGCTATTGCAGCAGAGAAATCAGATGATAAAGGACATAAATTATATTTTCCTCATTTAATAGGTCAGGTTGTGGAAGAAAGTACATTTTCTCCCGTCTCCGAAGTAAAAATAAGTCTGCTGAATAAAGGCAATCCTGTTAAAATGATGGATGAAAGCTGGAAGAATCCTTATGTTACAAATAAATCAACAAAAGGATATTATCATTTTTGGCCAATTTTCGATGAGAACTGTGAAATTGAAAAAAACTCAGTAGTTTTTGAAATAACATTCGAACATGCCGATTTCAAGGAAAAATCAATCAAAATTTCCTTACCGGTAGAAGTGGGATACAATCTATCAAGAAGTAAAGCCGTACCTCTTACATTAATCACGCTTATAAATCCGGATGAAGTTACTTTCTTATATGAATAGGAATTTAAGGTTTTTTGAAATATTGAAAAAGCGGTACAATCGTACCGCTTTTTCAATATTTATCTGATTTTACATTTGCAACAAGTTTTTCAATAACATCTTTTTCTGAAGATCCAAGGATAGCTTCCTCTTCAAGAACTCTCAACAAATCTTCTTCATCTTCAGACCGTTTGGCAATCTTTTCATCATTTAAATAAAGCTGAGTTTTTTTATTTTTCTGTGATTCATTTGACCAATCAAGAAATATCTCAATCAGATTTTCAAATTCATCAGTTCCATATAAAAAAATCGAGCCGCCGTCTGCAGCTAAAGCCGACTCTGTTATTTTGATTTTTTCAGGTATCATTATCAATATCCTATCATATATTATCAACTGATGTTACAATGATACAATATTATCTTATTTTTAAAAGAATTTTTTATAATAATATAACTTTTTTTGAAATAATAGATCAGGATTTTTTTTCAATATATTCTGAAATATATCTTTTTACCTCCAGAATATCTGATGTGTCCGGCAAAGTACTGCAGATTATTTCAACATAGTTTTTTTCTTTAACATGCTGAAAAGAATATCTAAAAGACAAATCCTGTACCCAGTTAAGCATTGTTAGTTTCATATCGTTCCTGGTTTTCCTTCGTGTATAGCAAATCTGATTTCCTTTCAGAATATCTTCTATAATATCCATCGAATATTCATGAGTGTCAGGAAGATGATGTGAAATAAGGCCGGCTGTATCAGAATTAAACATTTCCGTAATTACCCTGTAAATATCAAGCTTATCAGCATCCCTGACTATTAAAGTCAATAAGGTTGCCAGATCATCAGAATGCGGAAATTCTTTTTTATTATGATATTTAACTGTAAAAAGCAGATCTCTCATTTCGACTGATGAAAAATATTCGGCAAATTCCGAATCGCATAATATCTGAGATCCCAGATCACCATGATCAACAGATGCAGCATCATGAAAAGTATTATAATTTTTAAACTGTTCAAATCGGCCGATGTCATGCAGTAAACCTGCTGAATAGGATAAATCGGCTTTTTTTTCAGATAAATTTTCAGATGCTGCAATATATCTGCAGAAATCTGCTACCAAAAGACTGTGATTCTTTTTTAGTTTAATATTGAAATCATGTTCTGACTCACCGCGCAGGTAATTTTCAGTATAGGAAATAAATAAATTTTTTAACTCATTCAGTTTCATAATCAAAACCATTCTTTTAAAAAGACATTTATCTGATTCAATACAACGGGAATGCTGATTTACAGTAAATAACAATTACCTCCAGAAATAAAAAAATCTCAAATTCTTTATAAAACTATGAAAAAATGTTTACTTTTTTTTTAAACTAAATTATTTTTTGACAAATTTTAAAAAAAGGAGTCTGTATGGGATTTTTCGGCAAAATTAAACAATTCCTTGGAATTGGAACAGTAAAAGTTACTATGGAAGTTGACGGAAACTTCAAACGCAGTGAAAACGTAATAAACGGTAAAATTCTGCTTTCAGCAAAAAGCGACCAGGAAATTCTGGAAATTAAAGCTGAACTTGAAGAAGAATGGGAAATCGGCAAAGATGAAAACAAAAAAACTGAAACATTTAATCTTGGAAGCTGGGAAAGCAAGACTCCATTTTCAATGAAAGCCGGTGAAGAAAAAGTAATCCCTTTCACCATCAATTACAATCTTATTAAATCCAAAAATGACCAAATGAGAGATTCTGCAGGAAAAGTCGGAAAAGCATTAGGCGGACTTGGGAAACTGATGGATGGAGAAAAATCCACTTTCAGTCTTACTGCAACTGCTGATGTCAAAGGAGCGGCTTTTGATCCGAATTGCGTAAAAATAATGAAACTTATCGATTAAAAAAATATAAATTTAAGGTATCATGAAGATGATACCTTAAATTTAACATGATTCAAAACATCTTGACAACCAGCCGGCTTAATAACAATTCATATATATGGAAAAAAAATATATAAAAAATCTTTCACTGGATGAAACAGAAAATCTTTTTAAAGTTTTGCAGATAAATCCCGAGCGTGCAAAAGAACTTTTTACATGGATCTATGAAAAAAACACTGCAGATTTTCATGAAATTAATATTTTCCCGTTAAAAATCAGAAAATTTCTCGCTGAAAATTATGAACTTTCGCCATTAGTTGCTGAAAAAGTTCAGCAATCATCAGACGGCACAATTAAAATTTTACTGAAAACCGAAGACGATCTTTACATAGAAACCGTTTTAATACCCAACAGACAAAAAAGCAAAATCAGATATACTGTATGTATTTCAAGTCAGGCAGGCTGTGCAATGGGCTGTTCTTTCTGTCAAACGGCAAAAACAGGATTTAAAAGAAATCTTCAAACGGCTGAAATTCTCGATCAGATAAATCATATACGCCGCATAAGCGGAATAAAAAACAACAATGTTGTTTTTATGGGAATGGGTGAGCCGTTTAATAACTATGATTCCGTAATAAAAGCGGCTGAAATCATGAACTATACTTTCGGTTTTCATCTTTCAAACTATAAAATTACAGTTTCAACATGCGGAATATTTGACGGTATCAGAAAATTTGTAGAGCAGAAAAAACCATTTAATTTAGCAATTTCACTGAATGACACTGACATGGAAAAACGCAGACTGAACATGCCAGTTGAAAAAAAGTATCCTTTTTCCGAAATAATTAATTATCTGAAAATACATCTCCCATCATCAAAAAACCGCGTTCTTATCGAGTATATCATGAGAGCTGATAACATTTCTGAATCAGATGCACTTAGATTGAAAGAGATAATTTTCAGTGAAAAAATTCTGCTAAACTGCATTGTTTTAAATCAGGGAGATCATAATTTTCAAATTCCTGACAGCAGTGCTGTGGAATTATTCCTGCAGTATCTTGATAATTTAAAAATTACATATACTTTACGTGAAAGTTATGGAAGTGATATTTCTGCAGCATGCGGTCAGTTGTCTGCATCTATATTACAGCATAATCACAAAAAACCTTTTCAAAAAGCAACAGTCTGAGCTCCAAATGGAGCGGGTTCTGCAGGCTGCGGAAGTTTAAACGTAATCACTTTCAAAAAAATCTCCCGCAAAGGAAGGGTGCTGCTGATTCCGCAGGCAGCGGAAGTTTAAAATGTGCAGCACCCTGACGCCTACTTCCTGTTATTATCAAAAACAACAGTTGTACCGCAGACATTAATAACATCACCAGGTTCAAGAACCTTGGTCTTAACAGTACGGTTATTAACCTTTGTCAAACCTTCACTGACAATAGTATAACAGTTCCTTGTTTTATCAAAAACAATTGTAGCGTGATTATTTTTAATATTATTGTTTTTTCCGATTATAGTCATATCCGCATTATCAGATCCGCCTATAACTGTTTTCGCCCGGTCTAGCGAAAATACCTTTGTAGATACTTTAGCCACTCCCCGGTCCAGAAGCTCCAGATATGCACCGTTATTTTTATTTTCAAATTTAAGTTTGGAAAGAATACCGAACAAAAGCAGAGCCAGAATAAACGGCAGAAGAAGCAGCAGTGAAAATACTTTTAACGGCAGACCGAGTACTGATCCTGAAAAATAATAACGCTCGTTCTGACCTGAATCATTATTATATTTATAAACCAGTCTGACATTTTTTTTATTTGCCGGAATCATTGTAGCCTTATATGTTATCAGGAATTCATTCAAAATCTGCGTGCGTATATCGCGATATACATTCTGCAGATCCCGGCGGTTATTCGCATTAAAAACCCTTCCACCGGTTCCTTTTGCAATTTCATCAAGATACTTGTCTTTCATTCCTGACGAAGGGCCGAAATAAATCGGGAAAACGGAAATACCCTCTTCATTGCACAGCTCTATCGGTTCCTTATAATCATAGGTTTTCGTACCGAATACGGGATGCACTTTTCCGGTTAATTTATAAAACGGCTGATTTTCTCCGTCAGTCAGAATTATAATAACTTTTCTTCCCTGAATGTCCCTGAATTCATCAACTGAACTGGAAAGACTTGCATAAATTTCAGTATATCTGTTTTCAGCATCCGGTTTTTCAATTTCCTCAAGAAATCCTGATATTTTATCGATATTTGATGATGGAACAGAATATGAATTAAAATTGGTATTATACGAAGCAAGCCCGACCTTATCCGAAGAATTATCAATATCTTTTAAAAATGAATTTACCGCCTCACGTGCAAGATTGATACGCTGTTCACTTTCTTTAGATGTACTTTTACCGTTCATGCCCATATACATACTTCCGGAATTATCAACCATTAAATAAAAATTAATTCCATTATTCTGGTTAACATTACTTTGAATTGAAATGTCTTCATCGTTTATTCTGATTTCACGATCCTTATCGGCAGATGATGACTCATATATTTCAATATCGCTGCCTGATAACGTAGTAACCGGAACTCCCTTCCTATCTGAAATATTAACATACATATTTATTTTCTGACTCACAAAAAGATCTGAAGTATCAATTTGAGAAATCACCGGGTCTGCTGCAAATAAGATACCGGCTGAAATAAACATAATCCCAAAACAAATTAATTTTTTCATCTATTTCTCCTAATATCTGTAAATGAATTTTGCATTCCCGATTTGAATTACATCATCAATAATAAGCTTATGCTCCTGAATTACCTTATCATTCACAATAACCTTATTTTTAGAGGAATGCTGATATATTTTTACTTCATTTTTAATTATTTTAACATCTGCGTGAACTTCATCTATTCCTGTATATGCATTTAAAACAATGTCATTTGAATACCTTGAACCGAAAGTCAGATTTTTCTGATTCAGAATATACTCCTTACCTTTAAATTTCCCGTTTAAAAGAAGAAACACCCCGAATGACATTTTCTTTTCGATGAGGCCCAGAAAGAAACCAAGCAATAATCCGAAAATCATGAATCCGGCAAAACGGGCAAGATAAAAATCCGGCTTGAAGTACACGATATATTCCAGAGCAAAACCTCCGGCCATACCTCCGATTAATCCGCCGAGCATACCCACTCGAGCTTTCAGCATGGATCCGGATCTGATTCCTTCACCTAATCCGATAAAAACTCCCATAGCGGCCCATCCGAGAGCGCGGGAAACAGGCAAACCGATACTGTTAAAACTTTTTACATTTTTTAACAGGAACTCTCCAGCAATAAAAATCAAACCCTGACTGACAAGAAATCCCAGCATACCCGCCAATGAACCGGTTACGGCACCGCTTAAAATTCCTGAAAAAAATCTGAATCTGTTTTTCAACACGATTCCGTTTATAGAGCCGAAAAAAGCCCCGATAAACATTCCGAACACAAGTCCTGAGATAATACTCAGAAAAAAGTAACTTCCCAGTTTTTCCTGTTTCATGAGAATCATTTCCATAAACGGCCAAACAGCCGCTCCTGAAATTATCCCGATCAGACATAAATATATTCTTCTGACTGTTACGTTCATGCTTCCTCCTATTTCTGGTCAAACTTAATTGTTTTATTCACGTCATTGTATGTAACTTCAAGACGGATCTTTTTTGAAGATTCAACCGGCACCTGATAAACCGATGAAATATCCTTGCCTGAAAAAACTTTTATACTGTAAATCCCGGGATTAAGACTGTATTTAGTATATGTGTCTGTTTTGACTGTATATTTTTCCACTTTACCCGGAGCGGTTTCACTTACAAAGAATTCTGCATTATTAATCATTATTTTTAAATCATTCCGGTTGGATTTTAAATAAAGATAACCCGGAACAGGATCAAGTTCTACCTGTAAATTCAGAAAAGTCTGTTCCGGAGCGACATCAGCCCGCACATACCGGAGATAGTAGTTTTCACATGTTGCTTTAAACAGATACGATTTGCCTGTGATGAACATTTCATTAAAATTTTTGATATTTTTAAAATCATCCCATGCAATCCACCTGTTATTATATTTAATGAAAAGCATCGATTCTTTAGTAATATCAATATTATTATCACGGATAGAATAATTCATTTCTATAGGCAATCCGGCAATTTCCTTGTTAAAAACATCTATTTTTAAACCGTTTTTTAAACCGTCAGATGCTGTCTGAATAATACGAGGATTCAAAGTAAAATCTTTCTGCATAAGCTGATTTTCAAAATTAATCTGAATCCTGTATTTTCCGGTCGGAAGATATGATTTTTTTAATCTCAGTACTGAAAATTTATTTTCCTGATCCTCATGAAATTTCAGTTTAATGCCATCAACATCATTAAATTTGTCATTTTCCAGCTTCATTATTTTTACACTTTTATATATGTCTGCTGCCGGTTTATAATCCTTACTGAAAAACAGGTTAATCTGAAATGCTCCGTAATCTTTATTTTTCAAATACTCATACTGATATCCTTCGTTCAGGAGATATGCTGCCGTACCTGCACACAAAAGAACCAGGAAAAAAGCAGCCGTAATTATTTTTTTTGCAGTCAGGATAATTGAACCCTTAATATCTTTTTTGACCTCGCCTTTGCGTTTATAAGCAAACTCCATTATTTCATTGTTGATCATTTCCTGCGTTTTATATTTTTTAATTTTTTTCTCAACAATCTGCATAATCGCATTAATGTCCTTATACCGCCGCTTTGGTTTGCAATTCATGCTTTTTTTAATGATCTTAAGAATCAGAGGATCAATTTTCGGATTAAGTTTTGAAGGCCGAACATACTTACCCTTCTGTATGGCGTTAATTGTCTGCGGTACCAGATTTGACGGAAACGGACTTTTCCCTGTAACCATTACATAAAGCATAACACCCATTGAATAAATATCCGAACGGTTATCCACTTTAGTTGAGTCATCAATCTGTTCCGGAGACATATATGTCGGAGTTCCCAGAGTCATCCCGGCAGAAGTCAGACAATCTTCATCACAATTTTCTGTTCTGGCAATCCCGAAATCAGTAAGTTTTACGCAACCGGTTTTTGAAAGCAGTACATTATCAGGTTTTATATCACGATGTATTACACCGCGGTTATGGGCATATTTCAGCGCCTTGCATGTTTCATAAAACAAAAGCAGTGCAATATTATTCGGAAGATACCTGTTTTTTTCTATAAGCTTATCAAGACTTATTCCATCAATAAATTCCATTACAATGTAATAGGATGTACCTTCTCTGAAATGGTCATATACCTGAACAATATTATCGTTTGAAAACTCAAGCATTACCTGTGCTTCCCTCTTAAACCGTTCAACTATCTGTGAACTGGCCCGCAGAGTAAGCTTTTTCAGAATAATATCTTTCTTCAGAGTCGGATGTTTCGACTTGTAAATTGCTCCCATTCCGCCTTCAGCAATTTTAACGCCAAGAACATATTTTCCTATTCTACTTTTTGATCCGTTTGTTTCAAATTTTTCCCTGTCTGCCATATTCCCTCATTTCAGGATTAACCTGTTTTATTATTTCAGTAATATTATTATTGATCTCAATGATATCATTGTCCAGATCTATTTCACTTTCAGGTTTAAGATATGCGATAATAAATTTGGACGGATTATGAATCTGAACGTAATTATCACCCTGAACAATGTTATATAAATTTTTAACCGGACGATGACCTCCAAAATAATATTTATTCTTCAATTTACTATTCTTTAAATAGAATTCAATCATTAAATCAACGCCGCCTGTTTCAGCTGCGCCGTTATCAGTCCATGTCATCCCGGTAACAACATCCGGGTTTTTTCTATAACCGATTATTTCTTCAGCGGAGAAATTTCTTTGCGGCTGAGCATGCGAAACCAGAAAATTTTTACCTACACAGAATAGCGGAAGATTTTTTTCAAATCTCGCATATTCCCTCAAAAAGATGTCACCATAAAATTTCCTTACAAAATATTCAACCATGGCTCCTTCATAACTGTACTTGGCGAACGGATAATTACCATTTCCCTTCTCATTCAGAATGTTGTCATGATTGCCTTTTATGTAATGAAAATTTTCCGGAAAATTATTCTTAATAATCATTATGCTTTTCATTACAGTCAGACTTTCAAACATTTCCTCATCAATGTTATCATGCGTTCTGTATTCAGTTTTATATTCAGAAAAAGCCTGCTGCCATCTTGCGGCTGCACGGGACTCACCATGCATTCCGTCACCCATTGCAACAATCTGAATTTTATCAGAATAAAGATTTTCCAGAACAGTTTTTTTTCTATAATCTTCACAAAAAAGAATATCAATAAAAAAATCCGCTCTGCCATGCAGATCAGGAATTAATAATGTCGGTATATTTTTTTTTAAATTAATCAGGCCGCCGGGAAGGAAATCATTATCCCGAGGGCGAATAATATTATTTTCATTTTCCAGCATAAAATTGGATTCACAAACAATTTCCAGAAACTCATCCCTGTCCGGAATTGAACGTGAAAGATATGAATTTATTATCTTATTCTGTATGTTTTTCAGTTCTTCAATCATCTCTGCAAATTAAAAGGGCTGCCTGATACAGGCAGCCCGGCATCCTCTTTTCTTATTTAACAATAATTGTTTTATTTACATCCATAAATTCATCAGTAATAATCATTGTAGCACTTTTCAGTGTTTCCTGTTCATCTTCAATACTTTCAGCATCATCAACAACTGCAATTTTGAAAATATTGGAAGTACTTGAAACCGGTCCTACTTCGAAATCAAGTGCCTGGTTAACTTCAATATCAGAAGCCAGAACAGAATTTACATTTGAAGCACTTGCCGGTACATCTTTTCTAATACCGATACTGGTATATTCAACTTCTCTTTTTCCGTCTATCATCGGCCCTATATTCAGAAGAGATCCTGAATTAGTCATTAATAATGCTCCCCTTTCATCATCTTTGTCAAGAAAATCCGTTTCACTCATCCCGAATTCACTTATTTTTTCTTCGAAAATGTTTTTCTTTTCAACCCAGGCCTGAGCCATCATTTCTATTGACTCATCATTGTACTCCAGGCCGGAAGTTTTGGTTATATCTTTTATCTGAACCTGAACTTCCGCCGGTATTGTGTCTAAAAAAGTTCCCATAATTTTTTCTCCTAAATTATTTATTATTCTGTTTCTGTTTCAACCTGAGAAATTTTGTCCTTTAATAGCTTACTGAATGATATTTTAGGAACAAATCTTTCCGGTTTTGCGCTTACAGTCATATCCTCTCCCGTTGCCGGATTTTTAATAACTCGTGCACCCTGAGCCTCTTTTTTCTTAATGGATAGGCTGCCTAATTTGCCGAGAGAAACTCTTTCATCCAGCATCATTCCCACTTCAATAAGAGAATGATAGTCTTCAAGAATCTGTTTTGCAAGCTTTTGTGATACTGCATTTTTTTCGGCTATATAATTAACCATTGATTTCATATTGAACTGTTCAGGGGCATCATCATCAAGAACTGAAGTTGTTCTATTTATTCTTACAAAAGCATTAGTAAGATAAATAACAGCTTCTCTTAATCTTTTGTCCTGATCTGCAGGTTCAATATTTTCATCAAATGTCATTATTTTATAAACAGATGATGTTTTGTGAATCTCCCCGTTTATGAACTGCATATTTGCGTCAATTTTTACATCTTCCGCCAGTTGACATTTTTCCATAATTATAATTCCCGGAACATCACTTCTAAGCTTAATACTGGCATATTCAACTGTTCTGGATTTTGAATACATTGTTGAAACACTTATAAGAGATCCGGAATAAGTCAGTACCATTACCGCCCTTTTATCATCCTTTGAAAATTCCGGAACTGAAATCATATCAAGAGAAGACGTCTGCTTATCAAACATTTCATCTTTTTTAATCCAATTTCCGACTAAAGCATCGTATCCATCTTCAATTGATAGTGATTCCGCGAGACCCTTTAAATGGTCTTCTATTTTTTTCGGTAAAGAAATAACTCCTGATTCCATTCAATCCTCCATAATGATATAGGTAATATACACAGCTAATAAAAGATTAAAATATGCCTTTTGGTATGCAGAAAATAAAAATTTTTATTGATAATCTTAATCTCTTAATAATATTATGTTCTCATGAGAATCGGTGAAATTAAACATTCTTACTATCTGGAGGGAATTCTTTCCGGGGGCAAATCCTGGATAATACCAATAGAGAAGTTCCCTTTTACAATCGGCCGGAATCCCGACTGCAGTCTGTTTTTGTCTTCAGACAACATTTCAAGACAGCATGCCGTAATAACCTATAGAGACGGCAATCTATATATAATGGATAAAAACAGTACAAACGGATCATTATTAAACAACAAGAAAATTTCCAGAGAAACAGAAATCAAAGACAGAAACACTCTTACTTTCGCAGAATTTGAGTTTATCATACATATTTCTAATCCTGAAAAAAGCGGAATATATCACAAAACACTTGTTCTTAATCAGGATGAAAAAAACGGTTTTTCAGCAGAATACAATCTTACAAATAAAGAATCTGAAGTTCTTATTTTTCTAATAAAAGGTGAACCTACAGAAAAAATTGCAAAACGACTTTCAATATCAACAGGAACAGCTAAAAACCATATACTAAGTATCTATAAAAAAACAGATACCCATTCCAAATTTGAATTATTTACCTTATATAATGAATTCAAAAAATAACTCGTATCATTTCTGATTTTTTACAAATTTCGTATATAAATCCGGAAAATAAGCATCAGGATCCGTTTTACGCTTAGCATTTGAAAAATTCTCTTTGCTGTATATTTCCCAGAATCTTGATTCGGAATAATGATTTCTCGAAATTAAAGTTTTAACACCATTAAACTCATAAACTTTATCTTCCAGCAGTGCAGAAAAATCTATTTGTGTATTATTTTTTTTACCATATATTGCACAATCAATCAAAAGATCATCATTGACTTTTTTATGAAAATTATCTGAAATCCAGGGATATTTAGATTTCATTCTATAAGGTACAATCCATAATGGATAAAAATCGAAATCTTTTTCATACCATCTGTAAAAATCTAAAAATTTATTGGATGGAATAAAGACATCTACTACAACATCCGGACGTTTTTTTAATTTTAAAACATGACGTAATTTAGCAGATAATGCAATAAGATTTGTTGAGCCTAAAAACAGTTTCCCGAAAAAAAAGCGGAATATTTTATTTTCCAGAACGGGAAATGATTTTGTAAGCCAATGACATTCAGTATCATATCTGAAAAAATAATCTGCAATTGCAAGATAATCTTCCGTTTTTTCATTCGTACTTTTATAGAATATGCTCAACCAGTCATATTTAGATAAAAAAGGAGCAGTTTCTACAAGAGTTCCAAAACAGATTACATGTTCATTCTTACCATGAATGATTCCATCAATGAAATCGTAATTACCATCCGAACATGCCTTTTTTAAAGCTGACCAGTAATCTTCAATATTTTTATATTTTTCATAATTCATTTTTACAAATGGTTTTGCATCAAGAAGTTTAAATTTAAGTTTGGTTAAAATCCCAAGAGTACCATATGATCCGTGAATCTGATTAAAAACATCCGTTTCCTTATCAACTGAACATGTAATAATTTCTCCTCTTCCTGATATGAGTTCATATTCAATACAACTGTCATGAAATCCACCTAATTTATAGGACATAGACTCAATGGAACATCCGGAAACAGCTCCGCCGATAGTAATTCCCTTCAACTCAGGAACAGTATATGGAATTAAACCATATTTCAATGTTTCATGAACAAGTTGATGAAAAGTAACACCCGATTCTGCAACTGCATACTTTTCAGTTTCATTTATTTCTAAAATTTTATTCAATGCACTTAGATTTAATTTCTTTTTTTTAAAACGTTCATCTTTGGGGTTAGGAACCAGATGAGGCACTGATTTCTTTTTTAGAGCAACGCTTCTTCCATCTTTTACAAATGTCTTAAATTCTTCAGAAATAATTTTTAATTTTTCTTCATGATAATTTTTATTTTCTATTTTCATCAAATCTCACATATATTTCTTTTATATATTTTTAGTATATCATTTCTTTCACTTGTCAATTAAAAGTTTTTCATTCTTTTTGCTTTATTTTCATTCTTATTCTAAATTTTGAAGCATATATTTGTACTTTTTTATTATATTCGCCGTAACTATTATAGATTATATCAATTGTCGCTATTTTTAATCTTTCGGAATACCTGAATAATAAAGCTTTCCAAAACAGAACAAAACCAATAAAAGCAAGTTTCGAAATAGAAATTTTGTATTTTTGTCTTGCAGAACTATATTGTTCAATTTCATTTGCATCCAGAGAATAATAAAAAGTTAACCATTTTTCCGGAACATGATCCTGATACTCAGTTAGAACACCGATAATCCGACCGCATCCGGCAGCTTCTGTAACAATTAACAGAATATCCTTAAAAACCGTTTCCGGCAGAACATTAAATCGGCTCGAAAAATTTTTGATTTCTACAAAAAACCTTTCATCCATATTTGCAGAAGTAAAGCGTACATTGTTTTTTCTCACTGATTTTTCCTCCTGCATATAATACGCTTTTCAGAAGGAAAAAATTAAAAGAAAACTTCAAAAAAACTGATTTTTCTCAAAAATTGATCTAATCCCTGACAATTCTGAAATTTCATATGCTGGGTTAATACCAGTATTATTTTTATTTGCTTCAGGATTAAACCAACAGGTATCAATGCCGAAATTAATACCTCCAAGAATATCTGATAAAAGATTATCTCCAATCATTATCATATCGCTTTTATTATCAGTCAGACTATACTTCTTGACAGCAAATTCAAAAATATCAGGATTAGGTTTACTTACACCAGCCTCTTCAGAGGTCACTATTCCGGAAATATACTTTTCAATGTCTGAACATTTTAATCTTGATTTCTGAACAGTATCAATTCCATTTGTCACCATTATAATTTTACTTCTTTCAGAAATATATCTGCATATACTTACAGCGCCGTTCAGCAAAAAGGTTTGTTTTGACAAGAATCCAAGATATAGTTCGCCAAAATCAAAAACAGGATAGTCAATTTTTAAATCATTAAACAGCAGTTTAAAACGTTCCATTTTCAATTTTTCAATAGTAATCTGATTTTTTTCAGCAAGACTCCAGAGTGTTTTATTAATTTTATGATATCTCTCTTCCAGAAAATTATAGTCACCATTATAATTATATTTTTCAAAGCTTTGTTTAAACGCTTTTTTTTCAGCTTTTTTGAAATCAAAAACTGTATCATCCGCATCTAAAAATACAATACTGTACATTTAAATCTCCGGTATTTTCATTTCATGAAATAATCAGAATAAAGGTATGGATCCTTAAAAAACTGTTTAGGATTACACCCTGTGTATTTTCTAATATCTTTATTAAAATGTGCCTGATCAAAATATCCGGAATTATATGCCAGTGTAGTTAAATCAGTTTTATTATACGAATACCTGCAGATAGCGCTCTGAAAACGGATTATCTTCAAAAAAGCTTTCGGAGTTATTCCCAAAAATTCCATAAATAATCTTTCAATAAACTTGAAATTAACATCAAATTCTTTTCTTAAAGTATCGATATTCAGCAAACCGTTATAGTCATCTATCATTAAAAACATTTTTTCAATTAAATCAAAATTCGGACGTTTTTCGGGTTTTAGACAGGAAATTAAAAAATTTTCTACGTATTGTATTTTTTTCTCTACATTCTTATTTTCTGAAATCTGAGTATATAAACGGTCTGATACATTAGAATATACATTTTCAATATCAATACTTGAATTGAGAATTTCCATGAAATGAAACGGAAAAAAGACTCCCGAACCATAGGGTTTAAAAACAACGGAAAGAAAGCCGGTAGTAGAAGGAGCTACTACATCAAAAAATGTATTCTTCATTCCGCATAGAGAAATAAAAGGCTGTTTCTGAAGTATGTTGCCTTTTGTATAACAGTAATAACTGCCTCCGAAATGAAAAAGCATTTCAGTCATACCGTTTGGAATTACACGAAACGGATTATGACATGGATAATCCTGACAATCCTCAAGTATCCAGTAATATTTTACATATCGTGACAGAATTCTGCAGGGTTTTCTTATCTGGTAATTCATAAATATATGATATTATATCAAATTATTTAATCAAGTTAAATTAAAATAAGTATTAAATAAAAATTCATAAAAAATATTGGTATTGAGATATGTTGCATTATTTTCAAGTGCAATAATCACCATGCCAGAATAATGAATTTCCACGTCCTTTCCAGCATTTCCAGCTTTTAATTATTTTATATACTTTCCATCTGCTATTAAGCATCTGTGCAATGATAATTATTTTTTCCGCTTTAACTGAATCATCTCTGATATTGTCACTTACTAAAATAATTTTATAATTATTTTCACCCAGATTCTTAACTTTAATTGAAATTTCTGGAATTACTTCATTCTGAGGATAATTTAAATACATTAAAATCAATTCTTCAGGTGTCGTAATATCGGTTCTTTCACAAATCTTCTGATTAAAACTCTGAATTTCATAATCCTTAAAATTGTGCATACAGGAAATAAAAGAAGCAATAAAAATTACTGATATTATGTTTATTTTCAAGTTGTAATTCCTTATTTTTATTTTTCATAATATTTAAGATGCAGATAATGTAAAACATATATTTATATTAATTTTTATTTTTTCA
>JAFGJZ010000116.1 GCA_016928815.1 Spirochaetota bacterium | reverse complement strand
ATCAATGGGAATACATTATGGTCAGGTAAATGCCTGCAATATAGGGAATTCTGACCGTCTGGAATATTCTGTTTTAGGAGATACTTTAAATACAGCATATAGAATTGCTTCAGCATGTAAAGTAACCGGCAAACAGTTTCTTGCTTCCGAAACTGTGTATGAAAACATAAAAGATTTTTTTACTTGCATTCCAGCCGGAAAAATAGCATTAAAGAATAAAAAAGAGTCAATCGGTCTTTATACTATAATTCCAGGATTAGTTAAATGAAATATTTTTTCAAACTGCTAATAATTTTTTTTTTATCACAATCGGCAATTTATGCAGGTCAGAATTATAAAATAACAATTTTACGGTTTGAAACTGACAATCTGTCACAGGAGATTGTGACACAAATAACAGAGCTTACAACTTCTTCTTTCATAAGTTATGGAAAATTTGAAATAATCGAACGTGAAAAACTGCAGAAAATTATCGATCAGCAGATGATAAATATGACAGCATATTCCGATACCGAAAAAAACATGAATGCCGCACGACTCGCAAGTGTTGACAAAATGATTTCCGGAAATGTTAATTACATTTCAAATAAATACTATCTCAATCTTACGGTAACAGATATTGCAACAGGTAAAATTGAAAATGCATCAAACACGCAATTTTCGAATTTAAATGATGCATCTGACACAATAGACAAGGCTGTTGAACAGCTCGGGAATAAAATTACAGGAACTGTAAAAACAACTGCCTACAAGGAAGAAAAAATAAAAATTCCGCGCAACCAGACCGGTGATATAAATTTTAAATTTAACGCATTCATGTATTACGTTTCATTAGCAAGTTTCAGTATAATGTATGATGTTAATGAAACAGAAAATATAATGGATGATTATAAAATTGGCTGGAGTCTGATAGATCTGGCCTTCGGAAAACGATATATATTGATTGGTTCTTCATTATATAAAGATATGGGGAATGATGAAACATTTCTTCCTCTTTCAGTGAAAATTCCTCTGCTGATTTTTCCAACTGAAACTTTTAAAAAAAATGATTCAACCTATGAATCAACGCCGGCAGGATTATATCTTGAATCAGATCTGGCGTGGCTGGATACTGATAAATTTAAACCATTTTTTGATGTAAGGCTTACATATGACAATGGAGCATGGTTTAACTTTTTCGGTTCAGTAATTTTCAGTGAAGATTTTAAACCGGAAAACAGGTACTTTATGGTCGGTGCAACTTTATATCTTGGAACATACGGAATAGAATATTAGTTGCCTAATTATGCATCAAAGAATAAACAGTAACGAATTCAATTTACAGAAAGGATAAATTTATGCTTAATTTAATATTATTAATTGTCGGATTTTTTCCATTACTCTATGGAGCAAACCTTCTGGTGGATAATGCATCCTCTCTTGCAAAAAAATTGAATATTCCCGATCTGGTAATAGCTCTTACAATAGTTTCATTCGGTACATCAGCACCGGAGCTGGTTGTAAATCTTACAGCATCAGTTGCAGATACTCCCCAAATTGTTTTAAATAATATTTTAGGAAGCAACATTGCAAATATACTTCTGATACTCGGAGTATCTTCCTTCATATATCCCATAATAGTAAAAGACAGTACCAAATGGAAGGAAATTCCATTAACATTTCTAAGTATTGCTGTTGTTTTTATAGCTGCTAATGACGTCTTTTTTGATAAAACACCATCATCAATACTTTCAAGAACCGATGGAATGCTGTTACTTGCATTCTTCATGATATTTCTTGCATATAACTTTCAGTTAATTAAGGAAAATACACAGACAGAAGAAATTCATGTGAAAGTTAAACCTGTATATCTTTCAATTATACTTCTGATAACAGGAATTATTCTTCTCACTTTTGGAGGAAAGTTCATTGTAAGCAATGCAGTTTCTTTTGCTGCAAAACTCGGAATATCGGAAAGAATTATAGCACTAACAATAATTTCAATCGGAACATCCCTGCCGGAACTGGCGACTTCTGCAGTGGCTGCTATTAAAAAGAATTCTGATATTGCAATCGGAAACGTAGTCGGATCCAACATTTTTAATGTTTTCTTTATACTTGGATTGTCAGCAGTCGTTAATCCAATACCAATACCATTTGCATCCAATTATGATATAATCATAAATATTTCTGCAAGTATTCTGCTGTTTTTATTTGTATTTATAGGGAAGAAACATCATATTGAAAGATGGCAGGGAACTATCTTTGTACTTTTTTATTGCATATATATCTCAACTGCAATAATATTCTGAATTCCCAAATTCATATTCATAGTATTACATAACTGATATAAAACAATATCAGTTACACCCTATCCTGTTTTTTAAAAAAATATGTTAACATTATTGACAAATATTCAGAAACTAATTATATTGAATATATGAACACATGTGCATATATTCAATATAAGGACTATTTATGAAGAATGAAATCTGTTTAACCGAATGCAGTCATAAAAAAATCATTGAAAAAGTCAAAAAATCAATTTCTCCAGATGAAATTCTGTTCATTCTGGCTGAATTTTTTAAAGTATTCGGAGATTCAACGCGAATTAAGATTCTCCAGGCATTAAGTGTTTCTGAAATGTGTGTGTGCGATATTGCAGCCTTAATTAATTCAACACAATCAGCGGTATCTCATCAACTGAGAATATTAAGAAGTGCCAGTCTGGTTAAACATCATAAAGACGGGAGAACAGTTTTTTACAGTTTAAATGATCATCATATCAAAACAATAATAAGTACCGGCATGGAACATATACTCGAGAAAGGAAAATAATATGATCAGTTTTTTTAAAGAATTATATATTTTTTACATGGAAACGGCACCTTATATGCTTTTCGGCTTAATATTTGTCGGATTATTACATGTTTTTGTTTCAAAAGATTTTATTATAAGACATATAGGATCAAATTCAGTTATGTCAGCGGTAAAAGCATCAATTTTAGGAGTTCCGTTACCGCTATGTTCATGCGGTGTAGTTCCAACTGCTGTTTATTTTTCTAAAAACGGAGCAAGCAAAGGCGCGGTTATTTCATTTTTAATTTCTACTCCGCAAACCGGAATTGACTCTATTATAGCAACATATGGCCTGTTAGGCCCCATATTTGCGGTGTTCAGACCATTTGCAGCCTTCTTTAGCGGTGTTTCCGGAGGAATAATTGCAAATCTGTTCATTAAGAAAGAGCAGTTAAATATAACTGAAGAGCAAACACATACCGAATGCAGCGATTCATCCTGTTCGGTTATTGAAAAAAGATCAAAACTGCATTCTTTCTATGATTTCGCTTTTAATGAATTTTTAGACGACATATCAATTCAACTTATATTTGGAATTTTTCTGGCTGCCCTGATATCATTTTTTGTTCCTGCTGATTTTTTCATAAAATATAACATCGGACAGGGATTCAGCGGTATGGCGATAATGATAATCGCAGGAATTCCTATGTATATATGTGCTACAGCATCCATTCCGGTTGCGCTTGCATTATTAAGTAAAGGAGTATCTCCAGGTGCCGCATTTGTATTTTTGGCAGTTGGTCCTATGACTAATGCAGCATCAATTTCTATTCTATTTAAAATTTTAAAAAAGAATATGATGATAATCTACCTTGCCAGTGGAATTATTTTTGCAATACTTTCCGGTTTTATTCTGGATTTAATCTACAAAAAATTCAATTTAGCAATTCCTGAAGTAATTACAAAATCAGCAGCAAATACTGAAAATTTATCGCTCATTTTAAAAACAGCTGCTATAATATTTAGTGTTCTATTGATATTATCAGTTTATAGAAATTTAAAAAATATTTCAGGCAGGATAATAAATGGAAAAAAACACTAAAATCTATAAAATAAACGGAATGAGCTGTAACCATTGCGTCATGGCGGTTACTAACAGTATAAAGACAATTGCCGGTGTTCAAAATGTTGATGTTGATTTAAAGAAGAATCAGGCGGTTGTTGAAGGAAAGTCATTTTCCGATGAAGCTGTAATCAATGCTGTAGCAGAAGCAGGTTACAATGCCAGTATCATGTAGTCTCCCCTTTTAATATTACAGCGGTGTTTCTGCACCGCTGATATTTTTTCCAAAATGAAAAATGTTTAAAAAATATTTCTTTTTTTCGTTATATAGATAAACAGCGAAAAGGAGAGTATTCATGCTTGAAAGCAGTCTTTATATGGATAAAAATGTAAAAAAAATTCTTAATGATTACGCTTTTTCCACCGGTGTTTCAACGACTTATATCATTAAACATTTATTAAAAATGCTGAATTCACGGTATAGTTATACACCTACCGTTCCAGGTTTGATTAAATATCAAAAAAAACAGGAAAAGGAAAACTGGAAAATTATCAGATACAAACTTACACAGGAAGAAAAAGAGTTATTTGAAGAAATGCGAATTAAATTTAAAATAAGTATAAGCTTTCTTGTTTTAATCGCGTTTCTTCTGTTTTTCAAAAAATTAAAACAAAGTAAAGATATAATTAAAAATTCAATAACATGCTCTATGTATAGTTATACACTTTTACCAAAAATT
>JAFGJZ010000008.1 GCA_016928815.1 Spirochaetota bacterium | reverse complement strand
TTGTTGATAAACCGCCGTGTACCGGACGGTATGCACGGTGGTGTGAGAGGTCGACTGACAAACTAACTGTCAGTCTCCTACTCGATCGTAGTTTCAGAAAACTCTTGACAAACATTCAAACAAAATGACAAATTGTTTGAATGTTTGTCAATGCAAAGGAGATAATGATGGAGCAAACTGAACGCAAAAATGAAATTCTCGCTGCTGCGAAAGACTGCTTCTCTCGTTTCGGTTATGAGAAAACAACACTGGATGATATAGGGAAAATCGTCGGGCTGAATAAAGCATCATTATATCATTATTATAAAAACAAAGAAGCTATTTTTAAGGAACTGATTTATCTTCAGGCTGAAGATTTCATTGTGTCATTAACATCAAAAATGAAAACTATGCCTACATGTGATGAAAAAATAATTTTTTATCTTCTGTCACGGTTTACGTATTTTAAAAATACCATAGATATAAATAAACTTTCAGATGAAAGTACGCAAAAATTCGCCTCCCTTTTCAGGGAGCTGATTCTGTTTTTCAGGACAAAGGAAGTATCCTTTCTGAAAACTATCCTGGATGATCACTGCAGAGGTAATCTCTCAGACGGATCCGATACCGGGAAAATTGCTGATATGCTGATTACGGTTTCTGATGGAATAAAACATAAAACTCTTGCTGAAAGTGAAAACTGCTTCATGGAGAAAACTGATTTCCCTAAAATAAAGGCTGAACTTGAATTCATAATCCCGGTAATTCTCCGCGGGCTGAAGGGGCCGAAATGAACAGCAATACATTTAATTATAATTTTAAATGGATTGGCGGTGCAACATGGATACTCCGGATAGCAGGTGTGAAAATCGCATGTGATCCTGTCCTCTGTTCTGAAGGAACAATTCAGGATTACAGGTATTTTAAATCTGAAAGAATGACAGCACCTCATTATGACAAAAAAGATTTTGAAGATGTTGATTTGTGGCTATTAACTCATAATCATGAGGATCATATTGATTCTCCCGGAATGGAAGTCATTAACCCTGATAAAAAGATAATTGCTCATAAAAGTCATCAAAAATTATCCTTAATCAAAGCCATGGATGACATTATTTACATGGATGGTTTTAAAAAAGAAATGCAGTTTTTATCAATTAAAGGAGTTGATATTAAAATAACATCAATACCGGCAATTCATGCAAAACGTAAATTTTTCAGCAGCCTGATCGGAAACGGTAACGGTTATATTTTAGAAATTGAAAAAGATAAAAACAGATTTGCTGCATATGTGACCGGTGATTCCGTTTTCGATAAAAAGCATGCTGAAAGATATCTGCCGCAGAAAATGAATCTGGTAATTGCTAATGCAGGATGTGCAGAAATAGGAACTTCACTTTTAGCGGATGTTATCGGCCGGGTTACAAATGATAATAATGACATCTTCCGCCTGAATGATTTCATTAATCCCGAAGTGCTCATTCCGGTACATTGGGGAACGTTCTCTCATTACAGGGAACCGGTTACAGATGGAATATCCTCCTTAAGCAGGAATATAATATTTATAAAAGAAGGAGATTTCTATCAACATGAAGCATGAAATTTATTATTTTTCAGGTACCGGAAATTCGCTTTATGCCGCCGAAAAAATCGCGTTTAATTTAAATGCGGAATTAATACCGGTTGCATCAATTGCAGACAGTGAAAAAATCATCATTACAGCCGATTCGGCAGGATTTGTATTTCCGCTTTATTATCAGGGGCTGCCGGTGGTAATGATGGAATTTTTTGATAAAATCGAATTTACAAATGAGTCATATGTTTTCGCAGTGGTAACCAGGGGGCTTGCTCCAACCGGCGGAGTTCTTAATAAAATGAATTCGATTTTGAAAAACAGGAATATGAAGCTGGATTATGGCGCATATGTCACCATGCCTAGTAATTTTTTTCTGCCGGTTGATAAGGGAGTTGAAAAAAATTATGATAAATTCAATCTGAAGATAGACAGAAAAATATCTGCAATATGTTCTGACCTGAGAAAAGGTAATAAGCGGATTGAATTCGAGCCTGTGTTTTTTTACATGATATCAGGCATAAAGTATATCTTTCAAATCTGGATACAGCCTGGACCCTGCTTAATGCCGATGATAAATGTACGGGCTGCGGAACATGTGCCAGCGTCTGTTTCAGAAAAAATATCAGCTTGATAACAGGCAGACCTGTCTGGGGTGAAAACTGTGATGACTGCAGGGCATGTCTTAACTACTGTCCGAAGGGTTCAATAAATATTTCCGGTAAAACAATAGGCAGGAAAAGATATCACCATCCTGCTGTAAGTGCTTCAAAAATATCTAAACAGAAGAAGGATGTGTCATGAAAAAAATTTTTAAATTTGCATTAATCGGAACAGGTTTATTTTCTGTTTTTTCTGTTATACTGATTCTTTTCCTGTTAAAAGACGGATTCACAGACGTTAAAACTGTTATATTTTCTGTTCCGGAACAGAATGCTGTTTCATGGGAAAATATTTTTTCTAATTCAGAAAAAATTGAATTGATAGCGTATAATACGGGAGTGATGGAAGGAGACAGATACCCGGAAATTGACATGGATATGCCGGACCGCAATAAAGGTTATGATGTTAACGGATATATTATCCGGCATAAAACGAGAGGTGACTTTCTGGTGGATACGGGTTTTGATGAGTCTTTTTATAGGAATCCGCCTTTTGGAAATTCACCTTTTGCAATAAAGTTACTTCTGAATTTAATAAGTAATAATAATTTCACATTGCACGAAGACCGGAATATTAACCTTTATTTAAAAAAATATGCTGTTAAGCCTGAAGGAATATTTTTTACGCATCTGCATTTCGACCATATTGCCGGTGTACCGGCTGTTACTGATGATGTGAAACTGATAATGGATGGGAAAGAAATTAATTTCATAAATAAGGCTCAGTCTCTTGGAAGCTATTTAAAAGGTAAAAATAATTTTTATACTCTGGATTTTTCAAAGGGAATTGATATGCCTGTTCTTGGAAAATGTATTGATGTATTTGGTGATGGATCATTTCTGGCAATAAGTACTCCCGGTCATAGTGCAGGTCATGTTTCGTATATTGTAAATTCAGTAAATGGCCCGGCACTGGTTACAGGGGATGCTGTTTTTTATAAAAACAGTCTGAAGTATAATCTCGGACATAAAATCTTTGATGCTGATTATGACAGAGCAGTAAAGACAAGACAGAAAATAATTGAGTTTTTGAAATTATATCCGGAGGTCATAATCTATCCGGGGCACGAAGCAGGTCCGGTGTATTTTAATTGATTTAATTGTTACTACAATATTTTATAAATGCAATATAATATTTTATTAATGCAATATGATTGATGAAATTCTGCATTAAGTTTAATGCGGAATTTCGCAAATTTTTCATTGATTTTTCACGCCGGAAACTGTATTATAATTACATTGATCAGTTACATGTAGTATTTATGTTGAACTTCAGGGGAATGAACTGGAGCTTAGTGGAGACATAATGTGACTTCCAATCCGCCTATCAGGTTGGGATGCTCCATAATGCATACTTTGTATGCAGAATGAAGCATCCTACTGAGAGAATATAATCCGCTTCGGCACGGGAGGCATCCCGTGCCGTTTTTTGCGCTAAAAATTACTTGTCATAATTATTGTCGGCAGATTACATTCATACAGATTAATATTTAAGGAAAATATTTTGAAATATTTTTATATTATCGACAACATTAAAGTTGATCCCGCTGATTCCGTCTTTGATTTCAGGAAATATGTACTGGATACCTATAGAGCTGAAATTGACAGTTACAGAATTGATAAAAAAGCCATAGATGCCAGAAAAAAAAATGACATAAAAATAGTATATAGAATAATCATTGAGATGTCCGTACCTCTGAAAAATGACGGAAATTATAAAAATATTTTAGCGTATGATATACCTGAGCCTGATAAACCAGTTGCGGAAAAAAGAAAAGGCAGAATACTCATTGTAGGTGCCGGACCGGCAGGTTTATTCAGCGCACTCCGTTTAATAGAACATGGATTCAAGGTATGTCTTATCGAACGGGGAAAACCTGTCGAGGAAAGAGCATCTGATATTTCTGAAATGGGCAGAAGCGGCGTTTTGAATACTGAAAGTAATGTTCTGTTCGGTGAAGGAGGTGCCGGAACCTGGTCTGATGGGAAACTGACCACGCGTATTAATAAACCCGGAATTGAATGGTTTTTTTCCAGGATGGTTGAGTTTGGCGCAGGTGAAGAAATTTTATATGACTCGAAGCCTCATGTTGGATCAGACCGTCTCGCTTTTATTGTGAAAAATATCAGAAATTACATACTTGAATCAGGATCTGAGATACATTTTAAAGAAAAAGTAACGGAATTTATTTTAGGTAAAGATGAAATCCTTGGAGTTAAAACAGCAGGAGGCGGCGTTTTTACCGGTGATTCAGTAATACTTGCCGCAGGTCATTCTGCCAGGGACATGTACGAATATCTAAACGGAATAAACGTGACAATGGAAACCAAACCTTTTGCCGCAGGATGCCGTGTTGAACATCCGCGCGAATTTATAAATAAGGCTCAATACGGACGTTTTGCTGAAGTACTTCCTGCCGCGGATTACAGACTTGTACATAATAACCGAGAAAGCGGACGCGGAGTGTTTTCTTTCTGCATGTGTCCCGGGGGTGTAGTTATAAACTCTTCTTCTGAGCCGGAGATGCTTTGTGTGAACGGAATGAGTTATTCAGACCGGAATTTGAAAAATTCCAATTCAGCCGTTGTTGTTACTGTGAAAAAGGAGGATATGGAGACAGCTCCTTTAAGCGGTATCGGTTTTCAGCGTCAGATTGAAAAAGCCGCATATGATATTTCATCCGGAAGCTATTATGCACCGGCCTGTGATCTTGCTTCCTTCACAGGAATGAAAAAAAGCAGTTTCAGAATATCAGAATCATCCTATCAGCCGGGTGTTTATGCATCTGATTTCAGGTCAATTCTTCCCGGATGGATGATAAATGAGATCCGGCAGGCGCTTCTGATTTTTGACAGAAAAATTCCCGGTTTTATTGAAAACGGGATACTTGTAGGAGTGGAAACAAGAACCAGTTCTCCGGTGCGTATTCTGCGGAATGAAAACTGTGAGTCTCTGTCGTTAAAGAGACTTTATTCCGCCGGTGAAGGAGCCGGCTATGCCGGAGGAATTGTAAGTTCGGCTGTTGATGGAATAAAAATCGCAGATATTATCGCATCAGAGGGATGACTGACTATCGACAGGCACTATTGCAGGCGATCGACAGGCGATATTATGAAATTATAGAATAAAGTATAATTATTTATTTCGAATTAAAACAATAATATTAATGGGATTTGAGGAATTTTCCGATAATTTATGTGACATATTAAAAGGAATTTAATATTAAATGAAATTTATTTCAGAAAAAAACATATTCATTATCTTTTTACTTGGATTTCTGCTATTCGGAGTTTCGCTTTCCGCAGACCAGACATGGAGAATTTTTCTTTCAAGTTCACGTCTGACTTTCTACAGCGGTAATCAGATAAATATAACTGTAAATGTGAAAAATATTACTGAAAGTAATCTCAAATTCCGTATTTATAATGCGGATTATTCCACTTTCCAGCCTGTTGTTTTTACGATGGACGGACAGGAAGCGCCGACTTCAGTTGAGTACCGGCTGAAAGGACTGAAAGTTGAAAATGTCGCTGCAGCCGCTTCATTCAGGGAAATTGAACTGGCTTCAGGAGAATCATTTCAGTATACCTTTAACCTTAATGATTTTTACAAAATTGAATCAGGGAAAAAGTATAAAGTCAGACTTTTTTTCATGCCTGCTGTAAATGACGGTTACATTGTCAGAAGTGAAAATACCGTCTATATAGATGTTGTAAATCCTCCGGTCAGAAATGAATCCAGGGTTACGGAAACAGCATCCGGTTTCACCGCATCAGAGGTGCTTGATCTGTTTTTAAAAGCTGAAAAGGAACTCCGTTGGAAGGATTACATCAAGTATCTTGAACCTGAAAAATATATTTCAGCATTTCCGCAGTATGCCAGACAGTATAATGCCGGAGATGAAGTTGTAAAGCGTGATGTTCTCAGAGAATTTATCCAGTATCTTTCAACTGAAAGATATGATTATATTGTTGACTACAGACTGGAGAATGAGGTATACTTGCCTGAGACGAACGAAGCGTTTGTTTATGCCAGGGTAAAAAGATACGGCGGTGTCAAGCCGTTTGTGTATCTTTATAAATACAGACTGAAAAGTTATAAAAATTATTGGCTGATCACTGATGTCGAGGCATCAGTATCAAGGGATTACTGATATGACAGAAATATTGTCACAAGATGAAATTGATGCGTTATTAACCGCCATATCAACCGGTGATGTTGAACCGCAGGATTACTCTGTTCAGAAAGAGCAGAAAAAAGTCAAAATTTATGATTTCAGACGTCCGGATAAATTTTCAAAAGATCAGATCCGTACGCTTCAGATGATTCATGAAACATTTGCCCGTTTAACAACAACAGCCTTGTCAGCCCAGCTTCGTGCACTTGTAAGCGTGCATGTCGCTTCCGTTGATCAGCTTACATATGAAGAATTTGTGAGATCAATACCGAATCCGACCACGCTTGCGATTATAAACATGGATCCGTTAAAAGGTTCTGCCGTTCTTGAGATAGACCCTTCCATTACATTTACCATTATCGATAAACTTTTCGGCGGAACCGGAGAAGCAACAAAGCTCAGCCGTGAACTTACTGATATTGAACTTTCCGTTATGGAAGGCATTGTTGTGCGTATTCTCGGTAACCTGAGGGAATGCTGGTCAAATGTAATTGACCTCCGTCCGCGTCTCGGAAACATAGAAACAAATCCGCAGTTCGCGCAGATTGTTCCGCCGAACGAAATGGTTGTACTAATAACTCTTGAAACCAAAGTCGGTGAAGTCGAAGGAATGATGAATCTCTGTCTTCCTTACATCACGATTGAACCTATTATTTCCAAATTGTCAGCCCAGTTCTGGTTTTCAAGTATCAGAAAGGGTGCTACTGATGAAAATCTTCAGATCATTCAGAATCGACTTGAAGGCGTAAACCTTAATGTTGTTGCGGAAATCGGAGCGGTTGAGGTTTCAATGGAGGAAGTTCTGAGTCTTTCCGTCGGTGATGTCGTCAAACTGCCGAATACAAAGATTGACTCGGACATGGTAGTGAAAGTCGAAGGAAGAAGAAAGTTCAAATGCCGTCCCGGCCTTGTAGGAAGCAGGGTTGCAGTTCAGGTTGGAGACAGAATTGACGAGGTTCCTGATGAACTTCTGATTACCAAAAAAGAAGAAGAGGATATGTAATAATCTTTTTCAATCCGGTAACTCTGATTCTGAATTCATTTAAATAAAAAGAAAAAATATCCTGATCACCGGATTGTTAGGCAGCTGTAATTTCAACCGGTCTGAGTCTATTCTTTTTTTAATTTTATTTCCGGATCAAAGAAGCCTTCTGAACTGCTTCCGTCTATTTTCACCGATTCTGTTTTAAGAACGAGATAGTTTTTCCCGCCTGAGCTGCTTCTTTCTCCCCTGAAAATAATTGATGAGGAGGATGTCTTTGTAAGTTCCTTTCCGGAGCGGATATCATTTAATGACGGGCTGTATTTCATTTCAAGTACTTCAATACTAATTTTATCCGCTTCCTTTATCTGATATATTCCTCTGAAAAGAAGGAAGTTTGATTTCATAAATATTATTATATCCGCAAATTTACTGTTTGTAAATCTGAATTCATAGCCGTAAGAGGAATTATATTTAAAAACCCATTTCCCATTAATGTCTCCGGGCTGCATGGCTGCTGCTGATTGAACCAGTAATAAACACAGCATTATTATTAAAAGGAAAATTTTTTTCATAAATTATATAAGAATATTAAAAACATGAAGTCAATATAAATTTCTTGAAAAATGTCCGTTATAGTATAAAATTAAGAAGATAATTAATTCTTAGCCGGGAGAAACAAAATGAAACACATACTGGCAATTGATGATGATGTTAATCTGCTTAAAATTCTGGAATCGCAGATTCCTGCTGATCAGTACAGCGTAATTACCGCTGTTAACGGAGAAATCGGTTATAATCTGGCAGTACAGGGCAATCCGGATCTTATTCTGCTTGATATTATGATGCCGGTTATGGATGGATTTGAAGTTCTTAAAAAACTTCAGAAAAATCCGGTTACCAGAAATATCCCTGTAATAATGCTGTCTTCGAAATCAAAACGTGAGGATGTGACAACCGCAATGCAGATGGGGGTTGTGGATTATATGGTGAAACCCCATAACATTAATATGCTTTTGATGAAAATTGAAGTTGCTTTTAAATATAAACATCTGAAAGAAGAAGAAAATACGGGTGACTATAATATTCTCGTTAAACGTGATGTCGGAAGAACAGTAATTTCATTTAAGAGCCGGTTGAGTGATAAGAAACTTCTGGATGAAATCAAGAGTGTTTTTAACAGAGGATTTCTCGCCATTACGCAGAAAGATATAATGGTTTTTGATTTAAGAATTCTTGAGGATCTGACCGAGAAGGAAATACCTGCTTTGAGGTTAATTCTGGAAGTGTTTTCTTCAAGAACCGTCTACATCGTTGCCGGAAGATATTACGGTATAATTATTTCAACCGGTGATTTTGATGAGGAGAAAGTTAAAATTTTTATTTCTTCCGGTGACATGGAACTTGAGCTAGAACAGGATATTAAATAGTCATATGTCTTGTTTCAGCCGGAGTGCTTCATCTTTCAATCGACTGATAAGGCCGGCATAGTCAATGTTCAGTTTTTCTGACGATTTTTCTTCAATTTGAGAAGCGGGCTCTGAAATAGCGCTGATGAGATACATGGATGATATTCCTTTCAGTTTATGCGCTGCAAATTCAATTTTACTGTAGTCATTTTCAGTAACAGCAGATTCAAGCTGAAGAATGTATGCATCTATTTCACTGATGAATTCCTTGAGAAGGTTTCTTATCGTCTCACGGTCAAGACCCAGCTGCTTTTCAAGCTGTTCAAAATTTATACGGATTCCGTCATCTGTATTGGCATCTGTTTTTTCCGAACAGCAATTGTTTTTCTCCGGAATAATTTTTTGCGGAAAAAATCTGCAAAGTGCAGCAAGAATAGTTTTCATGTTTACGGGTTTTGTCAGATAGTCATCCATTCCTGAATTTAAAAATAATTCACGGTCGCCTTTAACGGCTTTTGCGGTAAGAGCAATAATCGGCGTCCTTTTAAGATTTTTTTTCTTTTCATAGTCTCTGATAAGCCCGGCTGCCTGAAATCCGTCGCAGACAGGCATGTTTCCGTCCATAAAAATGAGATCAAATTTACCGTCTTTGAAAAGTTCAAATGCGGTTTTGCCGTTTTCCGCAAAAACCGGGGTGATTCCGAATTTTTCAAGCATGAGTCTGATCACCTTTCTGTTGTTTTCCGTATCTTCTGCAACAAGAACGTTTAACGGAAATTTTAAAATCTCTTCAGCCGTAATTTCTCTGTAATCATTTAATTTTTCCAGATTATCCGTATCTTCCGGTGCGGCTTTTTTCAATTGCAGAGTAAAATAGAATTTGCTTCCTTTATTTTCAACGCTGTTCAGCTTAATACTTCCACCCATCATTTTTACGAGCTGCCCGCTTATTGCAAGACCTAAACCCGTACCTCCGAATTTTCTGGTCGTTGAACTGCTGCTTTGCATAAACGGCTGAAAAATCGCATCCTGTCTGTCTTCCGGAATTCCTATACCTGTATCCCTGACTTCAAAGTAAATACTGCAGAAGTCGTCATCTTCGGATTCTTTTCTAATCGTGATGCTGATTTCTCCATGAGGTTCTGTAAATTTTATTGCGTTTGCCGTCAGGTTTGTAAGTACCTGTCTAATACGGAACGGATCACCCAGTGTTATGCACATTTTATCATCGATATCAATTGTGAACGCAATATCCTTGTCATCTGCGTTGCTTTTCAGCAGTTTAAACGTAGAGGTAAAAAAATCCCCGGGGTTAAACGGTATGAGCTCAAGATCAATTCGGCCTTTCTCGATTTTTGAAAAATCCAGAATGTCATTTATTATATCAAGCAGATGGCGGGCGCTTTCAGACACTGTTCTGACAAAATCACTCTGTTCCGGATTCAGGTCTGTCAGTGAAAGGAGTTCAATGAATCCGAGAATGCTGTTCATCGGAGTGCGGATTTCATGACTCATCTGTGCAAGAAAATCGCTTTTTGCCTGATTTGCCTCATCAGCCGTAATCTTGGCCAGTTTAAGTTCGGCTTCATTTTTCTTTCTTTCAGTAATGTCGTTAAAGGTTATTACGGAACCTGAGAGCTTCGAATTGTTGTGAATGGGCGATGATGAGAATTCTACAGGAATAAATGAACCGTCTTTTTTTCTGAAACTGAAATCATTGCTGTGCATGATATCATCAACAAGAAAAAATTCTTTTTGCAGATATTCCTCAGGGAGAATTTCACTGTAATGACATGCCAGGATTTCCTCTTCTTTGTAGCCGAGAATGCCCGCTCCGTACGGGTTGATAAATGTAATGAGGCCCTTTGCGTTAAGACCGAAAATACCTTCTTTGGCTGTTTCAAGAATAAGTTCATTCTGCCGTGACATTCTGTAAATCATTTCGTCAGCATATTTTTTATCTGTAATGTCCCTGGCATTGATAATGATCCCTTTAATTGAGGGATTATCAAGCTGATTGTTTGCTGAAACTGCAAAGTAAAGTATATTTCCCTTTCTGTCAAAGAATTGAAATTCATTAAAGTAACTCTTTCTCTCATTTTTAAGTATTGAGGCTAAAAATGAACTGAATTTCGCCTGATCTCCCGGTGAAATGAAAATCTGGACTCTTCTTCCCAAAAAATCATTCACTTTATATTCAAGGTATTTTTTTACGGAATCGGAGACATATTTAAAGATTCCTTTTTCATCAATAATTGCTATTATATCTGATGAATTCTGTACAAGTGACTTGAATCTTTTTTCGCGCTCGGCGAGATCATCAATTGTTTTTTTCCTGCCTGAAATATCCTCGATTGTGAGAAGTGAATATTCCTCCTCGTCATTTGCATCGAATTTTGAAAGATAAAATTCATACCATCTTTCATTTCCATCTACCGCCGGCATGATTGATACAATCGGAGTTACAGGTATGCCGGGGTTTTCTGATATTGATAGAATTTCATTTCCGAATTCGTTCATGTCGTCTTTCTGAAGATAATTTAGAATGGATTTATTTTCCATCATGGGTGTATTTGAATGCAAAAGAGCCCATTCTTCAGCTTTGGTGTTGAAGAAAAGAATGTTTCCGTTTTTTTTCAGAACAATGACGGGATATCTGGATTTATTAAATATCTGATTTAAAAGCTTATAATTAATTTTTGTGTTATTTTCCATATTTTGTTTGATATTTAATCTTTGATAAAATTAGTATATGTTATATGATCAGAATGGGCAAGAAATTTATTAATACTGCATTAGGGGCGGCAGGAAAGATGAAAGTGTTTTATTTGAAAATATTTTTTTCTGCAGCCGTCCTTTCTGCAGGGGTCTTTATTTTCAGTTCTGAACTGCAGAAGGTGATAGATGACTTTTACGCCGGAAAAACGGAACCTGCTGCTGTTGAAGAGAAGGATGAGCCGGTTTCCCCGTATCCTGTGTATGAATACGGTGACTGGGAGAAATATATTCACTCGGAGACAAAACCGTTATATTCGACAGGGAATCAGGCGGATGACGAAAATCTTCTGATAGAATTCAAAATGCCGGTTAATTTTTCGTATGGAAACTCGGTATTCACCCGTTCAAAATATAAAACTGATGATAATATTCAACCTTCCTCTCCATACGTGTCTGACGGATATTATAACAGCATGAACTATATGCTGAAAGTCAACGGTTATGTTAACGACAGTCTCTATCTGAATATTGATCATGACAGTGAAAGGGAAAATCCAGATGAAAATATTTACGAAATAATATATAATTCACCCGATCCCGACAGTCTTCTTCAGCAGTTTAAACTGGGAAATATTGAAGTTGATTTTAATAAATCACAGTTCGCTTTCTATGATAATTCATCAAGAAGGGCCGTCGGATTCAGTACTCTTCTGAAAAAAAATAATCTGACTCTGGAATTTTTCGGTATAGTAAATAAAAATCTTTCAGCAACAGACACTTTTGCCGGATTTAAACGGAATGACAGTATCAAACTCCGTGAGTACCAGTTTGTCAGAAGAAAGTTCTACCAGATTGAACCTTTCAGGAGATATGACGGAAGAACCTCTCCACCGGCAATAGGAACAATCGCACAACGGCGCGCACTTGTCGCTTTTACATCTGATCCCGTAAATGCCGTACCTTCCCGCCAGATGAGTCAGTATGAGCTCACAGCAGTGAATGTTCTTCCAGGATCTCTTGAAGTGTATCTTGATGATCAGACCGGCAATAATAACGGCAATACGGTCCAGTTTCCGTCTGATAACGGGTATTATGATAAACTGAGCGAAGGAGTCCATTACAGTATAAATTATGCTACAGGAGAAATTGAATTTCATCAGCCTCTGAATAAACAGGATAGAGTTGTTGCATTATATCTACTTACTGATTCAACAAGTACTGAATCTGTATTTCCGGATTATAATGGTAAGAAATTTGTGTTTATTAAATATGGTGAAAACTTAAGTACAATAAATGATGATGTCGCGGCCCATGGGTATGATGTCTATGAAATCAGATCAAGATATTTTCTTGGAAATACTGATATTGTGCCGGTATCGTTCACTGTGCTTTTTGCCGATACTGACGGAACTCTTCAGAATTCCGAAAGGGAAATGATCGGGAAATACAGAATTGATTTCAGACGGGGATATCTCGGTTTTGACCTGAGAGAGCCTTTTAAAACTAATCTCGATGATGCTGATGAAATTTATTTATATTCGCAGACTGAAATATCCGACATGTACAAATATTCTGAATTTACCATTGAAAGCACTTATAACATAAATACAGGAAACGTCAAACTGAGCAGAATTGATATTGTTCCTGATTCGGTTTTCGTAAAAATTGACGGTTCTCCGGTTTCAGCTTCTCTTTATACTGTTGATTATTTTACGGGTGAAATTAATTTTGATGAAAATTTCGTATTGTCCGTTTCTCAAAATGCGTATATAGAAATTAAATATCAGTATAAGGGCAGTGAAGAAAATGAAAGCAGTTTTGTAACCGGAACAAGACTTGACTACAGGCTGAACAGGAATATAAATCTCGGTGCATCGGTACTCTATTCCCAGGATTCCAGTGTATATGAAATTCCGGAGATTGATGCTGCGCCATCGTCGAATCTGGCAGGAGAGGCGGACGTACAGCTTGATTATACCGCTGAAGATGTGACCGGTCTGATGAAGACTGTTCTGAATAAAAAGGAATTCCCTTTCAGCTACAGGGGATATTGCGAATACGCACGGAGTGTCATGGTTGTAAACACATTCGGATACGGTCTCATAGACGACTTCGACACTCCAGGTTCCGCAGTGAATGTGAATATCGATGATGATGACTGGATTCTGTCATCACCTCCCGGCGGTGAAATTCAGTCCGATCGTACCCGGCTGTTTTATAAATATTACCGCGATCCTGATGACGGGTATAATCTGAAAGGGGACGGTTTCCCTGCATATGATATTGATTATTCCGTAAAACCCGGTCCTTACAACATTTCAGAAAAATTTCAGGACAGCAGCGGCATGTCAATGGTTCTGGATTTTGATTTTAACAGTGCTGATTCATTTGCTTCTGTGGTTACACGCCGTCTTGATGAACAGTCGGCGGATTTTTCCTCGCTGCAGTATATTGAAATTATTTACAGATCCGGCGGAGGAAACGGCAGTGTTGATCTTGCGCTTGATCTCGGCCGGATAAATGAAGACAGTGACGAAGACGGATTGCTTGATACGGAAGACAATAACGGCAACGGATATCTGGATTATGATCCGGAATCACAGGTTTTTGAGGATAACGGATATCTGTTCAATCCTTTTGCAGAGCAGCCGACATATGTCGGTTCGGGTCCGAGAATTAATTACCAGACCAAGGGAGACGGAAAATTGACGTCTGAAGATTTAAACGGAAACTCGCTGCTTGATACAGCGGAGGATGTCATTACTTTCCCTTCAACATCCGCAACGGTCAACGGCGTGTCCGGTGCAGCAGTACTGACTGTTGATATGACGGATACTTCCTGGAAAAAAGTCAGAATATATCTTGACAGAAGCAGCATGACTGCAACTGAGCTTGATGATGTTCTTCAGATTCTCCGGAAATGTGAAGCGCTGCGTCTGTATGTTTCGGCAAATAACAACGCAGTGGATCAGGGACGGATTTTTATTAACAGTATAAATCTTGTGATGCTTGACTGGAGTGAATTGAGAATAGACGGAGTTAAAACCGATGATCCCTCACGGCTGAAGGTTTCATTTGTTGATACTGCATCTGATTCCGAGTACAGAACGTACAGTTTTTTATCGGAGGAAAAAAATGTTTATGAGGAACTGTACGGAAACGCAGATGGAAGTGAACTGAATGAAGGTGCTCTTGAGATTACCTATTCCGGACTGACCGGTCTCCCTCCTAACGGATCAGTCACGCGTAAATTCAGTAAAAGTCTGGATTTGTCAAATTATGACAGGATGAATTTATGGATTAATGCAAGATCCTTCACACCGGGAGACAGTCTGGAGATTATTTTCGGACGCAACAGCCATGAATATTTTGTCTACAGTTATAACATATCTTCCGGTGGAACATGGACTCAGCTGGAACTGAATCTGAATGATGAATCCCAGGGAGGCATTTCATGTTCCTCTAAAACAGGTAATGCGTCTTTAAGGGAAATTAATTATTTCACAGTCAGGATAAACGGTAATGCCGGAAGATTATGGATTAATAACATATATGTTTCAAAGCCGCGTGATGTGACAGGCCAGGCTTTCTATGCTGAAAATTCCTTCCGGTCGGTGAGGCCGCTTATTCTTCATGACAACAGAAAATATCTGGATAATACAGGTTTCAGACATGTATTTAAATATGTTGAAGGTTCTTTCATGAGTCCGGAACGTAATGATTATGGAACCGAGATTGTTTACAACAGTTTTGATTTTGATACGGCACCTGCGGAAAAAATGAAAACGTCATTCGGATACAGTCATGAGAACAGAAAAGAAAACGTATCGGAATCGCAGAACAATAATTTAAATTTCATGTATTCCTATTCGCATGATGAGGGTATTCTTCCGGATTTTATCTTTAAATACAGACAGAACACATCCAGGTCGGAAACTGATGAAATAGTTTCTCTTTCGGATTACATGCTTGTAAATTCAGAAAACGTATATTCCTTTTATACTGAACTGTTCCGGAATAATGCCGTAATCGGCGGGACCGGGCTTTCATATCATGCAGCTGTTGGAGCTGACTATTCAAGATCGGAGATGGCAAGAGAGCTTGTTGAAGGAACCGGAAGCGATATTGAACTTAATACTGAATACCGTGAACAGAAAAACCGTTATGCTTCGGGGTTTGAAATAATTAATGATGCTTTTCAGATTAATGCCGACAGTACAGTTTCCAATTCAATTATAAACAGTTATCATGGTTTCAGTGTGATGCAGGGTGATCCCATACAGAATGAAGTTTCGGGGAAATTTTACTTTCCGCTCTATTTTGATGATAATAACTATAAATTAACTTCCCGGAACAATGTACTGAAATTTGGTTTTGATTATAAAAAACCGGTTTTTATGAATGTTAAATTTCTCAATTCGATTGATTCCTCTGAAAACAGCTTTGCGGATTATTCTCAAAACAGCGTTTATAGGGGGAAATTTACGCGTGAAAGATCATTGCAGACGGTTCTTGATAGTATGCTGGAAGTGCCTTTTAATTTTTTAGATAACCGGCTTGGTCTTAAGTTTTCATATGAGAAAAAAAGTTCTCTTTCGGAAGAGAATTCACCCTATGAAGGAGAAGGTGAAAACTATTTCATGGAAAAATACGGGGCTGCTGACGGATTTTCCGATCTGAAAACTTACCAGTATAATTATGCCGATTATTATCCCTTTTTCTTTTTCTCAGGATCGTCATTCATGCTGAAAGGCCGTCAAAGCTGTGAGAATATACGAAATGATGCTGTTAAAGATGACGGGGTGGTGTTTTCCGAATATGATAATTCTCTTTCCATAAAGGATACATTTACTTTCAGTTCCGAATATCAGGCCGGTAATTATGATGCATCATATTCCTTCGGGATGACAAATCTCTGCCAGCGTGAAAATGTTTCCGCAGTTCCGGGTCAGAATTTCAATCTGGACAGCAGCATTTCGGTTTCACTGAATCTGCTTAAAATGTCAGAATCTGCTAATACGGAAATTCTGAATCTTGATCTTGTTTTGTCATATTCCTTTTTAAATTACATGCTTGTTACACAGAATACCGTTGAATATAACCACTCACCGGAATTATCTTTCATCTATAACAGAAAAATGTACGGATTTAATTTTACGGCATCAGTTATTTTCAGACTGCGTGAAGACCATGAATTTATCAGATACGGCATTACGGATGAATCTGATCCGGATTACATTTATTCGAAGAATCTTTCCGAGGCTGAATTTACGGAAAATGACAGAACATATTCAGCAGGTGCAACTTTTTTCAAAAAACTTGATCTTAATTCTGTTTTTCCGGACCTGCTGAAAAGTGAGGAATTTCCTGTACTTACGATTGACGGCGATATCGTTATTAATGATTATGACTATGATAATGCAGTTTCGCCTGAACCGTATGACAAATACAGTCTTAAGGCTGATCTGTCCTATGATGTTTATAAATATGTTACCGTTAATTTTTACGGTCTTTCCGTACTCGAGAAATATTATAACCGTGAAACTGGCGGGTTGTACAAAGAGGTTTTATCTTATGAAGCCGGTGCCGGAATTCAGATTATTTTCTGAAAATTGATTTAATATCCTCTTTGATTTTTTTGAAGAAGCCGGAAATTTCAATTTTCCCGAGAGTATCCCGCTTGTCTCTGAAAATTGCTCTTGTTGTTCTGTTGGCAATTTCCCAAAGTTCGGTTTTATTTTCCGATGAATGAAAATAATCAAGATTAATCTGGTAGGCTCCCTTGAAATTGCGTCCTCCACCATTCGGGGTAATGCTTTTAATGAGGTTATTCAGATCAAGGCGGTGATTTTTTGTTCTGAGTGAAGCATCAAGGTAGAGTTTTTTATCTGCCTTGTTTTCAATTAGAGAAAAAACAATGACGGTAGTTACATCCTCGCGTTCAAGGAGGAAATCGGCGCTGATTGCAATGCTGTCCCTTAGAGAGTGGGGAATATATCCTACTCCGGTTATCAGCCAGGATTTGTATGTTTCATGATTAAGTATTGCCTTGCTCAGGATGGTAAGTGTTTCTTCGGAATAAAGTGATTCGTTAAGTTCAGAAATGATCTCGGTGTCAGCCTGTTCTTCAAGAAAGCGGTGTGCTTCCCTGTCATATTCACTTGCAACAGCCATATTTCCGATGTCGGTATTCTGTCCGAACAGGAGAGCTGTATAGAGACGTACGGATGTTTCTTTAGGTAAAACCGGATTGATTTCCATAAGAAGAAGCGTGAAAATGGTTGATACGGCATTTACTTTATCGTTAAGAAGGCTGTAGGTTGCTGCAATTTTATTCTGGGTTTTTTTATGGTGATCAATGTGAAGTGCAAGCTGCATGTTGTGCTGTACGTCCAGATCAGCAACCGGATAGTCCAGAATCGCATAACTGTCATATTTTGAGAAATCTTTTATATCAGTGAACTTTACGGGAATATGGAGCGTTTTGATGAATTTGAGATTTTGCGCCAGCGAAATCTGCATGGGGGAAACGATTTCGGATTTTATTTTCAGACTTTCGCAGATAAGCTGCAGGGCAAATGCTGAAGCAAGTGCATCAGGGTCGGGAGAACCTTTAATGTATATCAGAAGATTGCGCGTCTTCATCAGTGAGGCAAATAACAGATTTTTTTCTTTTTTAATGTCCATATTACCCGGATTATTATAAAATTGTTGATAAATAAGAACATAAGCTTTTACTGACTTTATTACTCTTTCACGATTAAATCAAACTTTTTTTACAAATGAGACTATGAAGAACATATACCTTTACAGATTCAGCTGTGATGAACTTGAAAAATATTATTCATCATGCGGACACAAAATCAGGATACTTGATGAAAAAACGCAACAGTTTTTTTTAAATGAGGACATTTTTTTAAATGGTTCAGCTACTGCCGATGAAATTAAGCATCTTTTATCGCTTAAGGGTGTGGAAAAAAATAATATTTTCACGGTTTTAAATGAAATTTCAAAAAAAGACTGTGAAATAATCGCCGAATCCGGTTTAAGCAAAGCCGTAAAACTGGAAAATCTTCTCTGTCATAAGGATGCGGTTCTGTGTTATAAAAATCAGTTTCCTTTAACTTCAGATAAAATTCTTCTGTTTGATTCCGGAGACTGGCCGGTTCCTGTAATTTCAGGTATTCTTGATGCATATAATGTGGATTTCAGGGTAATTAATGAATATCCGGAACTGATAAGAGCCATGGAAACCGAAAAGGACATACTTGTTCTTCTGAATCTTGGCGGAACTGATTTTGACGTAAACAGGTTTATTAAAACTGCACAGATTATTCCCGAAATAAAGCAGATTCCCGTCATACCTTTTAAAAATACCAGACTTGGAGTGGGTACTTCTGAAATCAGCAGCGGATTGAACAGAATCGCCAGGGTAATTCTTTCCAACGCTGAAGTGCTATCTTTTTTATGCGTACTGCTTATTAAAAAAGATTTTCATTCTGCAGTTTTTTCTTCAATTGAAAAGCTGGATATTGATGAAAATTTTTCAAAAAATTCACTTCGGCAGATTTACTTCAGGACGGGAAATGATTTTTTTTCTCTGGATCATCCTTATCCGCAGATGAATTTAAATGCGATTTCTGATCAGCTGACGAGAATAAATTCCGTTTTTCAGAGAATTATACTTTTCGAGTGGATGACTGAACTGACCTCCTGATTATCTCACAACAGGATGAGGGTAGATGAAATTAGCTATTGCATCCAGAGAAAGAACGTCCTCTTTCTGCTTTTCCCTGTTTTCCGGCAGGCATAATCTTACGGCGGGATCTGTTGAGTGGCATTTTCTGCACAGTTTTTCCCTGTTTTTTATATGATTGATTCCGATTATCGGGTACATTCCGTTATTGACGGCTTTTACATAGGCGTTTTCCCTGCTTAAAAATGAAGCATGATTTTCAAAACTCTGATAACCATCACCTGGACCATGACAGGCTTCACATCCCACGCCTTCACCGGCTGTTAATTCATTTTTTCCTCCGCCGGTTGTATGGCATTTAAGGCATTTTGGATCGCCGGCAGGATCTGATATTCCATATTTTGATGCAATCATATTGGCGGTATCTGTCTGGAGTATTTTAAATGCTTTTGAATGCGGAGATTTATCCCAGACTGCTTTCTGATTGCCGATACTGTCATTTGAATGACAAAGCGAGCAGGCTGCCGTGCCGACGTAATTGTATTTTTTAACTGACAGCAGGATGTCGGAAATAAACAGAAAAATCAGAACAGCGGTAATATTTTTTCTGCTGAATATCATCCTGATATGATAATGATATGAATGGTGATGTCAAGATAAATTGTCTTGACATGGGCCTGATTTCTGATAGAATTAAAATATCCTGAATCCGGAGATTATTATGAGCAGTCATGATTTAAAAGTTGGTCAATTTCTGGTTGAGAACCAGATTATTACCGAGCATCAGCTGAATGATGCGTTGCAGTTGCAGAAAGATAATCCGGATAAACGTGTTGGTGAAATCCTTGTCACTCAGGGGGTTCTGTCCAAAGAACAGGTCATAATGGCAATTGAAATGTATATGATATCTACTGATCATAATGTCTCAATGGTGGATGAATGGCTTGATCAGGATGAAATTGACATGCTGATGGTGAAACTGCAGGAAAATCCCGGCAAATAATACAAAAATAGTTGTGTAATTTTGTATTTAAAAAAGTCTTGACAATAAATCAATTCTTTCTGATATTTGCCACTATGATTGAATTCGAAGAAAAAACATGCTTTGGTTGCGGTGAGGAAAACCCCAGAGGGCTTAAGCTGAAATTAAGTTATGATCCGGATACTAGAACTGCATTCGGTGAATTTGAGGCAAATGAAGAACTTGAAGGAATTCCAAATATAATTCATTCAGGTATTGTTGCTGCAATACTTGATGAGACAATGGTAACTGTAAATAAGTATCTTGATATAGTTGGTATGACCAGCGAAATTACAATAAGATATCTTCAACCTGCATTTATTGGTGAAAACCTTTACATTAGAGGGTGGCACGTAAAAAGAAACAAACAGGTTATTGAAAACCGTGCTGAAATCGAAAATGAAATGGGTAAAATTGTTGCCAGAGCAAAAGGAAAATACACTGAAGTAAGTGAAATTCCGCAACCTGAATAAGATTTTACAGAATTAAGCCGAAGTGGTGAAATTGGTAGACGCAGCGGACTCAAAATCCGCCGGGGGCAACCTCATGAGGGTTCAATTCCCTCCTTCGGCACATTGTAAAATGTATTAAATTCTCTTTCCCTGAAATCTGAGATATTCAGAAAATTAATAGTTATTATATTTAATAAAAACTTAACCAGAGATTTATTACGGATTATACTGTTCTGTATTGTTATTCATCCGGCTAGTCTTCGTTAATTGAAATATTTAAAAAATCGGGCAATATATCCGTTAATATATATTTTTTTACAAGAATACCCTTTTTATGTGAATTTATGCCATTGAATGGAATATTCTTCCTGGTTGAATCCTTAAATAGTCCATTCAGTTCCAGATTAATGTCAGAACCGGTAATGTAGTCTGAAATTCCCCATTTATATGGAACTGAAATTGTAATTTCGGCTGTAAAGTTTATATCTCTTTCCCATTCTTTTAAAGGCCAGAATTCATAGGTTACAGAACTTGAATATCTGCTTTTGCGGAAATAACCATATGAGGTTTCATAAATACTTACCGGTTGTGAATATACGACTTCTATTCTGTTATTCTCTTTCCTGAAATCACCTGTAAAATTTATTGAATAAAGTGTCTTAACGATTCGTCTCCAGTTGCCGTCGTCATCATCCTGTGAAATTATTTCTGTATGAAATGGAATTGTTGCATCATTTAATTTTATTTCTATTGAATCAGCCGATGGGGAGATGAATTCCATTTCAGCGGAAAAGATATTTTCAGATTCAACATTATACACAGCATAAGTTCGACAGATGTAATTTGAAGAAATTACTGAGTTTATTTTTCCGGAAGCAAAACCTGAAAATTCAAATCGTAAATTTTCTGAAAGTACTTTTAACCCGCTGACTGAATTTAAAGCACTGCTCGGTTTGTAGGAATGTATATAAGGAGCTCTTAAATTGGCAGTTATCGTAATTGAAATAAGTATTGTACACAAAGCCAATATTACTTTTTTCAGATTCATATGCGGCTCTCCAGGTCTTTAATAACTATAAATACTGATATTCAAAACTAAAGTCAAGAAACATATTTGTTTTAATTAACAGTAATAAATCGATTTACAAATGAATTCCTGTTTTCAGGCAGACTATATTTAATAATATTTTTGTTTTATTCATTTATGATAAGTAAATTATATTTGATTTTTTTACAATGTAATGAACATATTAAATCAACATAGATTTTTGAATTTAAATGATCAGTAATATTCTGATTTATAATCGTATTAAAATAATAATAAAACAGGTGGAAATTTTGCTGATTGAAAATGAATTTAACGGAATTCCTTTTCCGGATGATGAAACGGAATTTAATAACTGCAGGTTTGAAAACTGTACTTTTACAGATTCGGATGTCTCCGGTGTTGAATTTAATAACTGTATTTTTAAAAACTGCAACTGTTCAATGATGACAGTTAATGATACTGTATTTAATGATGTTGTTTTTGAAGGATGTAAAATGACAGGGATTAATTTCAGCAATGTGAATAAATTTTTTTTTACAGTTTCATTTAACGGCTGTAATCTGGATTTTTCAATTTTTGAAAAAAGTAATCTTAAAAAAATGGAATTTACGGAATGTTCAATTGTTGAAGCGAGTTTCATTGAATCCAATCTGCAGTCTGCATGTTTTGCCGGCTGCAACCTAAAGGGAACCCTGTTCGAGCGTTCTAATCTTGAAAAGTGCAATTTTGCTTCAGCTTCGAATTATTTTATTGATTGTGAAAAAAACAGAGTAAAGGGAGCCGTTTTTTCACTTCCTGAAGTGATTAATCTGTTAATGAAATATGAAATTAAAATCGTCTGAGTAATTTTAAAATTATTTCAGATAGATCATTAACCGGGAGAAAATATGCTGGATGTAATAAAAAAAAGAAGCAGCGTAAGAAAATATAAAAGCACACAGATTTCTGAAGATATTATTCTGGATCTGATTGAAAGTGCCCGTCTGGCACCCTCCGGAAATAATACCCAGCCCTGGCATTTTATTACAGTGCTGGATGATTCTATGAGGCAGAAAATTTCAGAAGTCTCTCATAATCAGAAATGGATGCTGACGGCACCTCTTTTTATTGTCTGTATTGCGGATTTAAGTGCCAGGACTGGTAAAACCGGTATTGCGATTGATGAAAATTCACCGGATGAAAATGTTAAGAAAATAATACGTGATACTGCAATTGCGGTAGAACATATTGTTTTAAATGCGGTACAACACGGACTTGGAACCTGCTGGGTTGCATGGTATTCGCAGAATGATATGAAAAATCTTTTAAAGCTGCCTTTTGATAAATACGTTTTGTGTGTTCTGACAGTAGGTTATCCGGACCAGGAGGACAAACCCCGGAGCAGGAAGGCATTGGGTGAGATTCTGCATTATGAGAAGTGGTGAAATTTCCATGATTAATAAAACTGTAATGGTTTTAATGCTGATGCTGTTGCCGTTTACAAACAGATTTCCTTTTTCTGCAGAGGAAACAAATCTGCTCCCTTTTGTAAAATCTGGTTTTATTCTGGATGATCCGTACACATCCGTTAAGGGTGAAAATTCTGTTTTTTCAAAAACTTTTGAAGATGGATCCTTAAACGGATTTACCGGAATTGAAGCAGCGGAGGGTCATTTTGGCATTCTGGACCGTAATGAACCAGACAATAAAAAAGCAGTCTGGTTTTCCGTTACCGGAGACCAGGAGGCTGAAAACGGAAGCATATCCTCGGAAATTGTTTTCGATAATCATGATCCGGAAGGGTCACTGATGTGGTATGGCTGGTATTTTTTTGTTCCGGAAAATTTCAGATTTCCCTCAGATTATAATCTGCGGAGTAAAAAACCTCTGATAATTGCCGGGAAATGGCATAGTCAGCCGAACCCGTTCAAAAAGGAAAAAGTTCAGACAGCCGGTTCATTTACGATAGCATATGGAATTATGCGTGAAGATTCCGTTTTGAAGATGGTGCTGATTTACGGAACGGAAAAAAACGGTTTTGCAAGTACTGCCTTTCCTTTTAAGCCGGGTAAATGGAACAGGGTTGCAACAGAAATAAAATGGTCAACTGCGGCAGATGGAAATGCCCGGACATATCTGAACGGAATTTCAGTTGCTTCGGCATCAGGTCCAAATATGAATAATCATTTTCATCATTATCTGAAAATAGGATTATACAGGGACAGAACTGTAAAAACTGAAAATTATATTGCCTATGATGATATTAAAATCGGTTTTAAAAAATCTGATGTCGAATAGGCATTCAGGAAATGTTGGTATTTGAATCGATTTCACCGATAATATTTTTTATGAGAACAAGCCTGAGTTCGATATTTTTCAGTCTTTCATAAGTCCGGATATTTTTAACCAGATTGTTTTTTTCATTAAGTGCGGAAAGCTTTTTCAGCAGATCAATTTTAATATAAACAAAACGCATTGCCTGCAGGACATTTTCATATTTCTGCACTTTTCTGGTCTGTTTTTCGAGGATTTCATTATCGTCCCGGATTTTACCTTTTTTCTTCAGCAGATTGAAAACATCAGTTTCTTCTTTTCCGCATAGAATCATTTCAATTACTGATGTTTCAAAGTTTTTCAAAAAGAACATGAAGTCGTCCGAACTGCAGGTTATATGATTATCCGTAGAGTCCGTAAGAATTGAAAGCAGTTCGATATTTTTTGAAACTTCAAGATAAAGAAGACGTATAACAGAGCCGGTATTTTCTCTCACCTGTTTCCATTTTTCAAGCTGGGTTGTTATGGTAGTAATAATATCCAATGCTGTTGAAGCACCTTTCTCTGCAAATTCAGCTGTTTTCAGAACATTATCTATCATATATTTCCCTCTCTGTAAAAATTAAATCAGCATAAATATAAAATACATATCATAATTTAAAAATTAATGAATAACTTAATTGTAATTAATTATTCCTTTGACATTAAAATGCAAGATAAAAATAATTTATTAAGCTGAAGTGCTGCATTTGTAAAATCATCAGGCATTTGTTTATGAATATGGCATTTATCTGCTGTATTCTTTACAGAATTCAAGGATATCAGAATTGGTTTCTGAATTTAACTTTCCACAGTAATTGACGACAGTATCATTACTGTACTGGTGAAAAGCTCGGGCAAGACTTTTCGAGAAAAAAATTGAATGTTTGTTTTTAGTCATATAGTTCATTGCCTTTGTTAATATTTCCAGTTCTCTGTCATTTCCGGCAGCTGAAAATATTGAATATGTAATTTCACCAGACCCTATTACTCCGCGTATACGGAATGCTGAATCCTGTTCTGCAGAAATTATAAACACTTCCTGAATGAGGCGGTTGTCAGGGAAAATTACTATGCCGGAGTCCGGAGTGTCTATTGTCCCGGGAGTTGAAGCGGCGATAAGCAGAACAGTCTGATTTTTCTTCAGTCTGTGATAATCAGTGAAATCGTTTCCAGTAAAAGATACGCTGTCTGAAAAATCCTGGGTGAAATAATCCGCTCCTTTTAATTTTGCATCATTTCCCGAATTTTTATCAGGGAAAAATGATGTTCTGGAGATTACGGTAAAATCGCCGTTCAGATTTAATGTGTATCTGGTTTTCCCTTTTTCAAGGTCAATGCCGGAAACCATGTCGTCATTAAAAAAGTCCCTTTCAACGAGTATGAGTCTGACGGTTTCATCCGGAGAAGAAGGATAATACATTGTTGCATATATATTTGAACTTCTGCAGAAACGAACATTATTTTTTTTAATGTGCCATCCGAATTCAGCTGCAGAAGATGCATCACTGTAATCAAGATTTGTTTTCCGGCTGATAAATACTTCTTCAATGGTCAGCCTGGTCCACTCATCAGGTTCAGTATCTGAAGTGAGGGGCTGTGCATAAACTGCTGACATGACTGCAAAAATTGAAAACAATAGAGATATTTTTTTTATCATGAGCACCTGCCGGTTATTTATCTTCACTGTATTATAAACGGAATTATCTGATAGTCAAACAAAAGATTGTATTGCATGATGCAGGTCATGCCCGGAAAAATTTTTTTTATTTAAATTTAGGTTGAAACCTGGAATTTTTTATTTTATATTTCATGAATAAAATCAGACTGCTGAATCTGTTTGAATTGCTGCTGTCTTGTTGTATTCGGAAAATAAGTCTGTGTATGAGGAAAATGATGAAGAACATAATATTTTATTTTACAGGAACCGGTAATTCTCTTTATACCGCAAAAAAAATATCTGAAAAAACAGGCAACCCGGATATTATTAAGATAACATCCTCTGCGGAACAGAAAATAGCTGATGTTGAAGCGGATATTCTGGGATTTGTATTTCCGGTCTATGCATTCGGACCACCAGCCTCTGTAGAGAGATTTATAAAAAAAATAACCATTATAAAAGCGAATTACAGTTTTATTGCGGTTACCCATGGAGGCGGACCGGCAGACGCTCTATTATATACTGAAAAATTATTTAATGAAAAAAATCATAGAATCAGCTGCTGGTTTGAAATAAAGATGCCGAGTAATTATATCATTGCATCTGATGTAGCCCCTGAGGAAAAAATAATTGAGACCTGTAAGTTGGCGGATTCTCAAATCGGGCAAATGACTGATATGATCATTTCTCGTGAAAAGGGACCTGTCCCAGGAAGCAGATTTGGCGGAAAATTGAAAACAAATATCGTACATCCGCTGTTCGTAAAAAATGTGCAGGGATTTGACAAAAAATTTTATTTTCAGGAAAAATGCACCGGCTGCGGAATTTGTGCAAGGATATGCCCGGTTGATAATATAAAAATGACATACGGAAAAAAACCTGAGTGGCAGCATAAATGCGAACAGTGTCTGGCATGTATTAATTGGTGTCCGGAAGAGGCGATTCAATACGGCAAAGGAACTTTGAAGCGGCATCGATACCATCATTCCGGAGTTAAAGTTTCGGAATTAATGAATTAATTGGAAAAATACTGATTGATAATTCAGGAGTAAAAATGAAAAAATTATCGTTCCATTTCTTATTTTGTTTCTAATTGCCGAAGGAAAGAAAATAGATGTTCAGTTCCCGGATACAATACCGGGAGATAAATTCCGGGTGCATCATTTTGAAAACTGAAAATGGGTGAAAGACGGGCATAATCAGGAATCTCACGGAATATATTCTGAAAGAAATATGGTTGGAATACGAATTTCTCCTATTTTGAAATCAGGAAAATTTAATTTTGATTGTCCGGGGCCGGATTCAGCCTGTGTTAAATGGTCTGTTTCCGGCGGAGAATTTGGATGGGGCGCGATTGCAGGAGTAAGCGTAAAAGGATACTTTCCCTGTATTTATAGAGAAGACCGGATTTATAAAACCAATTACTTTCAGAACAGTACAGTTAAGATTGTACTTGTATCAACTGATGGGCGTCTGGCTGTTTCGAATGAATTTAAACTGTCAGATAAATTTGGTCATTTTAATAAACCTGAGGGACCGGATAACTTCATTCTTGATATAGGCAATCTGGAGTTCAAAAAAGTGGATGAAAGAATTCTGCGGGATGAAAACAAATTATTGAATTACCTTGGATTGCAGCAGCTGGAATATGATGTGGAATATTCTGATGAATGATATTTTTTGCCGGATATGAAATTATAATTAATATAAAAAAATCCGCGGCAGACGGATTTTTTTATGTTCAGAAGCGGAAGTCTGTTTTGGAATATGGAGGGATTTCCGGCAGGAAACTTCCGTCTAGCTTGCTTTATCAATTGCGGGACTTAAAATTCCGCCAATACGTATTCTACAGCTGTTAATTTCATCCGGTACTGTGTTTTTATATCTGAAAATCAGGCAGTTTCTTTTGTTTTCAGTAAAAATATTAATGCTGTATTCCTTGAAATCATTTTTAAAATAGAATTGATATATATCTTTCATAAATCCTCCGGACTTAATGCATGTATACTATATATGTGTATAGTATGTCAAGAAAAAATTATGTCTCTTTGTGTTTTTTATCTGTTATCGTACGCGGGCATAAAAAAAAGCGCTTAAGCGCTTTTTTTACTGTTTTTTTCTATTAATTCATAAAATTGCCGGAACAGATATTTTGAATCATTAGGACCGGGTGATGCTTCGGGATGATACTGTACTGAAAAAATAGGGAGAGTTTTGTGCTTAATACCTTCAACAGTATTATCATTAAGATTGATATGAGTTACTTCGATATCCTTATTTCCTGACAGCGATTTCTGATCTACTGAAAATCCATGATTCTGTGAGGTTATTTCAACACTGCCTGTTGAAAGATTTTTAACCGGCTGGTTTCCTCCACGGTGTCCGAATTTCAGTTTATAAGTATCAGTACTCAGACCGATTGAAAGCAGCTGATGACCGAGGCAGATTCCGAAACATGGTATTTTGCTTTCAGAAATTTTCCTTACAAGTTCAGGAGCATATTCTACCGCCGCCGGATCTCCGGGACCGTTTGAAAGGAATATTCCGTCTATTTTGTCAGCAATAATTTCATTAAAAGGAGTCTGTGCGGGAAAAACTTTAACATTTAGACCCTGTTCTTTGAGCATTCTGAGAATGTTTGTTTTTACTCCGAAATCGACAACAGCAACAGAATATTTATTTTGGGGATCATTATGAAAAACATAAGGTTCGGCTGCTGAAACTCCTGTTGCAAGATCAAGACCCGTCATTTCCGGGAAATTTTTAAGCTTGCTGATGGAATCATTCTGTGTGAAGAAAATACCGCCTCGAAGTGCTCCCTTATCGCGTATATATGTGGTTAGTTTTCTTGTGTCAATTCCCTCAATGGCGGGAATTTTATTTTTAATCAGATAGTCAGCCAATGATGAAGTAGCTCTGTGGTTTGAGTATTTCCTGCTGTATTCTTTGACGACGAAACCCGCAACCTGAATTTTATCAGATTCAATATCTTCTGAATTTATTCCGTAATTTCCTATCATGGGATAGGTCAGTGTAACAATTTGTCCTGTATAGGATGGATCAGTCAGAATTTCCTGATATCCGCTCATGGATGTATTAAAAACAACCTCACCCATTGTTTCACCTTCATAACCGAAACTCAGACCCTCAAGCGTAAAGCCGTCCTCAAGTATTAAGAATGCTTTTTTCTGCATTTTTACCTCTGGATGTGATTTTTTTCATTTTTTTCAGACAGAAGTATTCTGTCAAACTATTAATTATATCACAGATTTAAAAATTAAGGGTTAAGCCTGCAAAGTACTGAAGATTATTCCGCTGCTGATTGTCAATATTAACATACAGCTGGACCGTATCGGACTGATTTATCTGATCCTTGTAAAATCCGAAATTATCATTAATAAAATATGCGCCTGCAATGTCAATCAGTCTCAACGCTATAAATCCGTAAATGTAGGCAGGATTTAATGAAGTTTCAGAAAAATTGCTGAAATAGTACGCCCCGTAGGCAAATTGAGTACTGTACATTAAAAGTCCGGCTGATCTGTAACCCTTCAGGTAATATCCTCCTCCGGGAATGAAAAATGAAAGTGAGGCGGCGGCAGTGTCCTGCTGCATGAAAAATGGCGGAAGCAGATTCCCGCTACGGCAGTTTAAGGCAAGATGATCCAGGTAGCTTGCGGAAAAAGTGAACGGAAGTGCTGCAAGAAAATAAATCTGAAGATATCTGTAATCCTCGGAGTACTCCGATTTATCATTGAAATTGTAATCAAATCTGAAATTGTTTTTGTATGGAACGTAAAAAATCTGCAATATCGCTGCGCTGAAGGTTCCGCAGATGTTCAGGTATGAATAGTCCGGTTTCTGAATTCCTAGATTTTTCATGGACAGATATGAGCCTACACCGGGAGCAATTACGTTTCCAAGAGGATTGGTTATGATCAGTCCTTCAATAAATTTATGTTCGGAATATTTTTCATCCAGCTTTTTATTCAGTCTGTGGTTTTCATATATGTTTTTTCTGATTTCAGTATTGATTTCGTTTATATATGTTGCCGTTCGGATGCTGTTTCTGACTGAATAGGTGCCGGTTTTAAAATTATCATCTGCGGAAATTAATGACCGATACGGATAAGAACTTAAAATCCGTATGGATTTTTCCGTATTCAGATAATCTGCATAACCGGGAGTTGCTGATCCGATTGAGACACTGAAATAACCGTCTGTATCAGATTTTTCAGCAGTGATGATTACCGGGATGTTTTCATGCAGACGGATAATCTCTCTTGCGGCAAGAAGAGGGATGTTCTCGATGTATCGTGTTCTGATTCTGTATTTTTTATGAATCATTTTCAGACTTGCATCAGTTCCGGAAATTTCAATCAGGGCATTATAGCTGTTTTCCGCAATAAATAATGAGACTTTAAAAGTAACGTCAGCCGATCTGTCTGCAGAAGCGTAATCATTCAGATAGAGAAGTCCGAAATGTTCAATTACTTTCCGCATTTTATCAACGGTCAGTGATGTATAGCCCGCCAGAACCGGATTCTGATTTTCATTCCCGCTGACTTCAGCCGAAGGAAGTGCATTGAGATTGCATGCATGGAGTATGATGACAGTCAGAATTATTTTTTTCATTAAAATTTCCTGGTTAAACTGAGATTAAATCCGCCTGAATAATCCGGATAGAATTGAAATGAAATAAGATTTTGGGATTCTCTGCCCAGTGATAAATCACTGGATGTATGCATGAGGTTGAAAATTTCAAATGTTTTGACGGCAAGCAGAAGGGTGCCTGTTACTGCGGCAGTGCTGTAATCCGGTTTTTCTGAAACATACCTGTTTTTATCCGGGGAGAAGGTCTCTTTTGAAGACAGGAAATATATTGTTGAGTACAGTAGAATCGTATCGGTATGATAAAAGAAATAACCCCATTTTCTGCTGCCTTTATAAAAATGTCCGGCTCCTCCGCATATCAGAGAAAGAAATATGGCATATTCACTGTTGTCGATGTAGCTGACCCGGTTATAATAATTTGAAGAATCGTAAAGCATTTCGGATGCGACGGAATCAATGAAAAATGCAGTACCGCCGCCGAGAAGCTGATACCATGCAAAAATATAATTGGCGTTGCCGTACCTGGAAACGGAGGGTTCTGATTTATCTTTTTTTATCTGAACCGGATTGTTCAGAAATCCCTGCGCCATCAGATAGTAATACGGTGCAACTGAAAGCGCCCATAAACCTGTTTCTGAATATTTTCCATTTTTGTAATAATTTACAGGTGTTGCAAACAGGCTGACTGCACTGAATACAGGAGTAAGGGTGAAAAGAAAAAGAGTTGTTTCAAGTTCCGCAGGCTGTACGGTTATTTCCTGTTTTTTGGAATAAAAATAATTTTCAAGACTGACGGATTCTTTTTTGAGATCGGAGAAATGAAATGTTTTCCCTTTTTCAAATCCGCCGGCAGGTGCATACGTTTTAAATCCGTCTATTTCTTTCATTTCATAGATGGGATTACTTCCGGAATTTCCGGAAAAATCAGGAAAAGTGTAATTGTCAAGAAAGCGGATGAGAAACTGAATGGTGATGTCCTCGCTCATTAAATTATATCTATCATCGGGAAAAGGTCTGGATGTATCAATTGTTTTATCAAGAATACATATGCGGCTGTTGTTGTAAGGGATGTCCGTTCCGTATGCTTCGATTATAAATTCTATTTCCGTAATTCTGTCTTTCAGTCTGACAAAAATTACAGAAGTTATGTCAAGTGAGTCTGCAAGTGCAATGATATCCTTTTTCAGGGAAATATTTTTCTTTACTGCAAAATTACGGAAGTCTGCAGGGTTTACATAATTGAGAGTAGTGAAATTATCCATAACCGAGTTGAAATGTATTTCCATCTGTGCGGCGATAACGGATGTTCTCGGAGAATCATACTCAAATCCTGCGACAACTATGGTATTTTCAGATGCTGTAATACTAAAGCAGATGAAGACCGCAACGAGTGATGAAAATATATATTTTATCATAGAATTTCAATTCCAATTACAGTTATATCATCTTTTATATTCTCAGGATTTATTTTGTCAACATAATCGGAAAACGCTTCAATTTTTTCATCAATTGGATACTCACGGTTTTTATTTATGATATTTTTGATTATTTTTTCACCTACGTTTTCTTCGTTATCAATCTGAATTTCAGTTAGTCCGTCTGTATAAAGAATTATTTCATCACCGCCTGTCAGTTTTACAGAAGAAGCTGAATACTCAGGCCTATCAAGTACACCTATCATATGGTTCTTGACGTCAAGAGTTTTATAAGTATTGTTATTGCGGTTGATAATAACAGGCTGGCAGTGCCCTGCATTAATATACTCCAGTGTCATATTCTGTCTATTGAAAATACCGATGAAAACCGTAATAAGTTCCATTCCTGAATAACGGTTAATGAAAAAATCATTTAATTCATTCGTTATTTCCTCAAGATTAAGCGTTTCTTCAAACATGAGCCGGAGCAGGCTGACACTTACAGCCATTATCATTGATGCGGGAAGGCCATGACCTGCGACATCTCCGATAATTACCGCTGTTTTGTTTTTATTTATGGAAATGAAATCAAAAAAATCACCTGTAACCTTAATAAAAGGTCTGCTGAAAAATGCAATGCTGATTCCGCCTCTGGAGATGACCTCGCGCGGATGAAGTCTGTACTGTACAAATGATGCGATGTCAAGTTCCCGTTCGTATTTGCTTTTTTCAACATAGTGGTTAAAAAGAATTTCATTTTCAATCATATGGTAAATAATCATGCCAGTTGAAGTCAGATGCATTATGTCGGTTTTATAAAAAGGGTTTTTATCTGTTTTTATTCCACAGCATATCGCACCTACCGTATCACCGGTGCGTATAGGTACAATAAGCTCCGTTCTGGGGTCTATGCTTTTTTCGTTCAGAAAATTGGTGTAATTTTTTTCGGTAAGGATTGATTTTCTGTGTACCGGGTGATGGAAATTTTTAAAAAACGAATACATGACTGATTTTTCATTCAGAATTTTCACATAGTTTTCACATACCGGAGTAGATTCATTAACAGTTTCGGATTTAAACAAAATGAAATATACATAGTCAACATCAATGGCTACTGAAACGGATTTATAGATTTTCTTGAAACGCTCCGAAATTTCTATCGGCTGTGTTGCCAATTCCGAAATTTCCTGAAGAGAGGAAGTCGAGACATCCCTGTCTTCAAGCAGAATTCTGTTCAGCTTTGACAATATGTAATTGCGGATATATAATATTACTGAAAAAACGACAAGCAGACTTATGCTCAATACAAGACTTCTTTTGAAATAGCTGACCTGTTTTGCGAATTCAAAAATAAAAACGGCTGCGATTGCCGCTGTGCATGAATCAAGAATTATTTTTGTATGAAATTTCTTTTTTATCCCTCCGGATGGATTGATATAGGTACTGATAAGATAGTTGCCTATGACAATAGGAGCGAATATGGAAAGTGCGGAAACAAAACTTGAAGGAACGGGAAAATCACTGTACATGGATATTGAGAAACTGGCAAGCGGAAGAAAAATTCCGATTGTTGCAATTGAGTATGTAATTACCATTCCCAGTCGGTTGTAAAGGTTGTGTGTAAACAGAATTGTAAGAAAAAACATCATGAGAAGTATCAGGGAAATACCGGTTATATTAATAACGATAAAGTGCGTAAATTTACTGCTTGTGAAATGTCTGATGAAAAAAATTGATATGGCGGAAATGAAAAGGATTATTTTGGAAATCAGATACCACAAATTTTTGCTTTTTATCTTTGAAAAATGTATGGCTGCTTTCATGAAAATATATGTCATTAAAAAACAGAGTACAATGATGCTCCATCCGGTAAATTCCTTGAAAATTTCAATTACAGAGCAGATAAAAAACAGACCGGTAAATATCAGAAAACGTGAAAATTGCCTTGTAATGAAAATATGACTTCCGATGTAACCGATTGTAATTCCCCATAAGAGATGTATGTTTCCGAAAAACAGCATAAAAAATAAAAAAGCGAAAAGATTATAATTAAAGGAAATATCTTCAAATACAAAGATGAGTTTTGAATCCGGAAGTTTCAGTTTATATGAGGTGACTTTTTCAGAAAAAATTGTTCTGATAATGTTTCCGGGTCTAACGTCTGTTCCATTAATGTTAATTATTTCAGCATTGTAATATCTGCTTTTATTGGAGATGCTGAGACTTTGGGAGAGAGTGCCGTCAATTACAAGTCTGTCAAACGGATAATTTGACGCAAGATCCCATGACATTTTCAGCAGAAGTGAATTGGAAAGAATTATTACAATCAGGAGCAGGGTTTTTATGAATCTATTTCTCATCTGCGTTAACCCTGATTAATGTGAAAAATTTGTATTTACTGATTTCTTCGCTTTTTTTTACCGCATGAATTATCAGGTCAGCAGCGCGTTCAAGATTTTTTGAAATACTTAAAATACCCGTAATCACTTCCGGGAATGATAAAATATATTTTTCAATGTTTACATTGCAGAAAATGAGAATTTCGGACGGCTGAAGCATGAAATCACGGCTTTTTATCTGTACCAGGCTGCCTTTGTTAAAAAGAAATGGATCAGGGTAGTCCTGTTTTACGATTTCAATTCTTCCGTTTGTATAGACATAGGAATGCAGCATGTTGATTTTTTCTTCAATAAATTCATGTTTAGTGTTATGCTGCATCATTTTACGGATGCTTTCCTCGGCAGAATACCCCCTTCTGGAATAAGTTTCAAGCATGGCTTTAATTGATGGAAGAAAAATTAGCGAACTGCTTTCTTCCTCCGCTGCCCCGTATGTCGTAATGTTAACGTGATTTTTATCAGGGAATATTCCGTAAAAACGGTCTGCAATAGCTTTCGGCATACTGTATTTTACTGCAGTTTCTATATTCCGGTAGTTAACCGCTTTCTGAGGCAGAAAATTTTTCTGGACTTTTTTACCCAGCTTTCTTTCCTTATCGAGCTCGTTTTTACGGATCATTTCCCTCCAGAAAAAAGAGTTAATGGAAATTGATGCTATCTTTGCAGCGAAAATTTTCAGGTTAAAAATATCGTCACCGGAAAAACGTGTTTTGCGTCCCCCTAGAAACAGAACTCCGGCAAATATATCAAGATAATATATGGGGATCATGATTTCGGCTTTCAGTCTGTTCATTTCGGCAATTATTTTTTTATTTATGTTTACGTCATGACTTAATTTGCTTTTGATTATGATGTCATCCCGTGACTTTGTAATTTCGTAGATGATGCTCTGTTTTGAGAAGTTTATCCTGTTGTCAATAGGCACCGAATTTTTTCCTATTACATGAGAGAAAATACTGAATGTTTCCGAGTCCTGGTCATAGATAGCCAGAATTCCGTGATCTGCAGCAACCAGTTTGAGAATCTGATAGAATTTGTTTGTTACAAAATCATCAAGAGAATTAATATTCAGCAGGTCATCGATAGAGTTTATGTATTCCTCTGTGTTTGAATCTGAAATTGTAAATTTTTCCACGAATGTATTATATATGTCAAGAATCGGGAGAAGACCGAAAAACGCGACAAAAGCCGCCATGATAAGATATTCATCTTTAATATTAAAGTAATCCAGTGAAGAAATGAAAATAATAAGAAATATAATAAACACAAAATTTCCAGCGGCATGATTAAGTATTTTTATAAACAGACGGTTCATAAATAGCGGGCTGATATGATATTAAAAATTTTTTCAGCAGAGTATTCGGGACTTTCAGTTGCGTCAATTATATATGTATGATCGGGAAGTATGTCAGCGTATACTGATTCAACTTTTTTTAGAAATTCAGTTTTTTCAAAACATTCTTCCGCAATTTCAGCTTCGTTTTTCCGCTTTGAGATACGGTCCAATGCCGCTTCAGGAGATATTTTCATGAAAAAAACCATGTCTGGCGACGGGAAATTATTTTCTATGTTTCGAGCAAGAATTTTTTCAGGTGATTCTCCCATCGCACCCTGATAGGCGGCATTTGAGTAATAATATCTGTCCATAAGTACTATCCGCCCGTTATCAAGTGCGGGCATGATGTTTTTCTGTACATCAAGCCTTCGGTCGTTTATGAAAAGATCCATTATTCTGTCTAAAGGGGGATTTGCCGAGTTTGATAAAAGCTCACGTATTTCAACTCCATACTGGCTGGAGGTAGGTTCTCTCAATATTGACACTTCCGTGTGTTTCATGATTTTTTTGGCGACAATTGAAATTACTGTTGTTTTCCCGGATCCGTCAATGCCTTCAAAGACAATCAGTTTATTTATAATATCAGATGGCATCATTTCAGTTTTCAGTCCCGTTTCTCTGAAGAAACAGCTGGTTCAATGCTATCGAGATAAAAAATGGTACCGGCAACAGCACCTGCACCTGGTGTCAGAAATCCTATCAGCGGAATTAATGTCATAAGTAAAAACCCGGATCCGATTCCGCATACAGTCCACTTATAATGAAATGCAGTTTTCAGCTTCCGGCCAAAAGTCATTTTGCGCCTGTCCATTATTAATTCAATAAATTGAAATCCGAAGAAAAAAGTTAATGAAAAATATGTTCCGATTGAATAAAGTACTGTGCCTGCTGCAGGAATGAAATTTAAAAGAAACAAAACACAGTTTAAGCAGATTAAGAAAACAAGTATTTTTAAAATATTTGAAAATGTTCTAATCATGTCGGCAATTATCATGCCGATGGAAAATTTTTCATCTTTAACGGAGCCTTTTATAATCAGTTCTGTTTTTTGGGAGATCAGATCATAGAAGAAAGAACTTGTGATTGCACCGGTAATTGAATATAATAAAACTACGGTCAGAACAAGAATTCCTGCTAATAAAGGAGCGGCTATATATTTCAGTACTGTATAAATAATATTGTTTCCTTCCGGAAGAAGAGAGTATAAGTAAGGATATGCCTTTATAAACGAGATGTAACTGAATGTGAGCAGAATGATTATGTTAGTGAAAAAAGGAATTATGAAAAATTTTATAAATCCTTTATTTTTGCCGATAAATTTCCAAGATACGAATACATAAAAAAATCCGGATTTAATTCCTTTAAAAAAAGTCCTTCCCGGATTGACAAAATTAGAATTTGCCATTAAATGTTCCTCTTTAAATGATTTTTATGTCTTTTGAATTAATTAAACATAACATTTTGATTCATAATGTCAATTTTTATTTAATTTGTGCCTGTTTAAAAAGCTGCTTTTTGAAGACGGTTCATAATTGCGATTCCAAGGCCGTGCTGCGGAACTTTTTCCGCATAGATTTTATCAGGTGAAAGATAATCCAGCTGATGAAGATACTCGAAAAGATTTACGGCAGCTTCATTCAGGTTCCGTTCATGAGACAATTCCAGTACTTTTAAAAACTTATTTGTTCTTCTGTTTGGACCGAAATTAAGAAGTGCTGTTTTATCTGTAGGAGCCTGGATTTCAGCATTTTCTTCAATCAAAATAAGCTTTGCGCCTGGGGCATAATGAGATGGAAGCAGACCCGGTGCTGAAGGAATGCAGTCACTGCCTGCAATTGTCAGTTTCCCTGTGAGTTTTTCAATTTCTTCAATCTCGAGACCTCCCGGACGAAGCAAACAGGCTTTGTTGTTTTCAAGACTTATTATTGTTGATTCTACGCCGATAGAACATTTCCCGCCGTCAATTATGTAATCAATTTCACCTGAAAGCGCTTTTCTGACATGTTCTGCGGTTGTCGGACTGAGATAGCCGAAAGGATTGGCACTCGGAGCGGCAATAGGGGTTCCGGAGTGTTTTATAAGTTCCAAAGCAACCGGATGGTCTGGCATTCTGACGGCAACAGTTGGCAGTCCTGATGTAACAAGTGCCGGAACACATTCAGCTTTCGGCAGTACCAATGTTAGCGGCCCTGGCCAGAATTTTCCAATAAGGTCCAGTGCCTGCTGTGTAATGCCGTCTGTGATTTTTTTCAGCATTTCAATATCGGAAATATGACAGATTAATGGATCAAAAAAGGGTCTTTTTTTAGCTTCGAAAATTTTTGCAACTGCTGCAGGATTGAGGGCATCCGCTCCAAGACCGTAAACAGTTTCGGTCGGGAAAGCAACCAGTCCGCCTTTTTTAATTAACTCAGCAGCATTTAAAATGACATCATTTGAAACCCTCATTTCAGAAATCCACTTTGCCTGAAGGAATTCCGAGATAATAACCCTGAGAATAATCGATACCCATGGCTTTAACTTCATTAAAAACCGCTTTATTGTAAACAAACTGGGCGATAGTTTTTATTTTCATTTTTTTACTGTAATCGATTATTGTTTCGGCAATAATTTTTGATTTGCTGTCGGACTGAAGATTTTTAATTATTGACGGATCGATTTTAATGAAATCAACATCTACCCGGCTGATGCTTTTAAAGTTACTGAAATCAGACCCGAAATCATCGACTGCAATTTTGGCACCGTAATTTTTCAGTTTATTTGAGAAATTAATAATTTCGGAAAAGTCAGAAACGTTTCCAATGTCAATTATTTCGAAAATACAATGAGCGGAAGTTTCAGGATTTGCTGCAAGTATGCTGTAAATAAAACCGGAAGTTTCCGGGTTGCAAATGTCTTCGATCGAAATGTTTATTGAAAAATCAAAGTTCCTTCTGTGAAACCATGAAAATGTTTTTTCTATCATTATTTTGGACAATGAAGGATATATTTTTGACTGCTTGGAATTTTCCAGGAACTTTTTAGGTAATATAAGTTCACCGGTTTTATCAATAATTCTTATCAGGGCTTCATATTTTTCAATTTTTCCGGAAAGATTGTTTATTATAGGCTGAAAATAAGGGACAATGGAGTCGTTGTCAATTGAGTCCTTGACGAGTTGTGAGATGTGAAAGTTTTCACCGTGGTTCATTGAATTCATGTCTTCCATGCCGAAAATAGTCAGCTGGTTAGATGTATTTTTAGTATTCTGAATCGCCATGTCGCCAAGAATGAACAGGTCATCAATTGTTTTTTCTTTCACTGAGCCGGACGGCGTCATATAAGCGGCACTGAAAATTACTGAAACTGGAATGGATTGATTATTTAAATTACAGCAAATATAACTGAATTCTTCAGAGAGTTTTCTGCAGATTAATGTCCGTTGTTCGTTGTCCATGTGTTTTGAAATTACGACAGCAAATTCATCCATCTGCAGTTTGAATAATACAGGTTTGATTTTAAATGTTTTAGATGCAGATTCTATCCAGTTCTGGAGTTTTGCTGAAACCAGTTTTATTATGGTGTTTCCGGTGGCATAGCCGTAATAATAGTTATATTTTTTCAGGTTTTCAATATTGCATATTATCAAGGTGATATTTTTAGTCTGTCGGAATGTTTTTCTGAGAGACTTTTCATTAGGAAGTCCGGTCAGACAATCATAATATATTTCCTGATTCATGCATGTTTTTTCTTTTTTTTCATAGGCAATCAGAAGAACAATGAGTGGAATGATGAAAGCCAGAAAGAATAGTGAAAGAAGAATGCTTTTGATAAAGCTGCTGTTGGCAGCACTCATAATTTCGGCAGTAGACGCGGTCACCAGTATTAATAATGTTCTGTCATCGGGGAGAAGAACTGATTTAGCGCAATTACGGAAACTTCCCGATGCATCTGTAATTGATGAAAAAACATGCTTGTTGTTATGATATGCGTCGTTTAAGAGATTTCGATCGCGGTTGTTATTATATACCGAAAAAGCTTTTGTATAATTTCCGGTTTTCATATCCTCATCATTTGCTGAAGAAGCCATGACTATAAAATTGTTTTCTGTTTTATAAATGAAGGTAATTTTTTCAAGATCAGCCTGGTAACAAAACTGAGAGAGTTCTTCCATGTTGGAGATTTCTGTTTCAGATTCTAAATCTGTATTGATTTCCTCGGGAAAGGAAAGGTGTATGTTCCTGTCAATCATGCTTTCCGCCTGCATAACTGCGGAGCCCAGGTTGATGTCAAGATACTTCAAAGCCTGCTCTCTGTTGTTACGCAGATTTATGCAGGTTGTTAATATTGCTGCAGTTAAATATAAAAATACTGCTGCTAAAATGATAGATTTTTTACTCATTATAATATCCTGATAAATGACACAGTAACCATAGGCTTGAAAATTTAAAGTATTTATTTATGTAATAAAAAAAATTTTTAGTTAAAAATTGGTTTACTGGTAGAGCCTTTATTTGTAAAAAAAGAAAAAAAATACAGGCAAGGCAAGGAATGGATTTTAAACAGCTTTATTCAGATAAATTTACAATTTCTTTTGAGATATTTCCTCCAAAAACTGAAAGCGGTGAAATCAACCTTTTTTCGGAATTGCGTTCGATGGTTACCTATAAACCCGGTTTCATTTCGGTTACATACGGTGCCGGCGGGTCGACACGTGATAAGACGATCGAACTGGCGCTGAAAATAAGGGATAAATTTGACATCACACCTCTGGTGCATTTTACATGTGTAGGTGCCGGCAAAAATGAGATAGAGGAATATCTCCAATATGTTGATAAACTCGGTTTGAATAACATTCTCGCCCTTCGTGGGGACGTGCCTGCGGGTGAAAAGGAGTTCAGTAAACCGGAAAATGGATTTTCTTATGCTAATGAGCTTGTTGAATTTATAAAATCCATTGGTTCTTTTTCAATTGCAGTAGCCGGATATCCTGAAAAGCATGCGGAAGCGGATTCTTTTGAGATGGATATCGATAATCTTAAAAAAAAGATTGATGCAGGCGGGGAGGTTATAATCACCCAGCTTTTTCTAGCTAATGAGGCATTTTACAGATATTCTGATATGGTTAAAAGAGCCGGTATAAATGTACCGGTTATTCCCGGAATTATGCCTTTGACGAATGCAAGGCAGATCGAAAGAATGGTTGATCTGTCAGGTGCTGGAATTCCAGGCGCTTTGAAATCAATTCTTGATAAATGCAGCAGTGATAATGAAATATTAGAAGCCGGTATTGAATTTGCCGTCCGGCAATGTGATGAACTGATTAAATTCGGTGTTCCGGGATTTCATTTTTATCCGCTAAACAAATCAGAAGCTGTTTCTAAAATACTGGATATTTTGAAGTTATGAAAATATAGTTATTTTGTCCTGCTGTCTTTATATTCGTGTTTTATGGGATTGTTTTCGCTTTTATATTGAAATATTTAAACGAATTTTTAACAAACGGGAGTAATTTTCTTTTTAAATCTGTATAACTATTCGAAAATTCTATTTTTGTTGTTTTTTCGTTTTGGGATAACTCCGAAAGAATTTTATCAAAGAAAAGATAAAATCCAACAGCAAGAAGTTTACTTAAGCTGATCCTGTAATTATTTCTATGTAAAAAATAAACATCACATTGTGTTTCAGTAAAGTCAATTCGAAAGCATTTCCAGGAGTCATCCGGTAATTTTTTCTGATATGCAGTAAGTTTTCCGTATTGAAAGTTATTGAAGTTGAAATTATTATGGCAATACCGGAAAATTAGATATATGATATCCTTTTTGCTGATATTGAATTTTATACCTGCCTGGTGTATTTCGTTGAAAATGCTTAAACTCATATTCAGGCTTGTCGGGTTCATGTTTTTCCTCCATTTTAATGTTCATATTAATAACGTAAAAATGAAGGAAAAAGTTAAAATTTTTTATTACCGGGTTTAATTTCAGAAAAAAAGCTTTCCAACTGTTTATTCTGAAATTGGTTTATCCGCCTGCCTTTCTTTTTTATAATTGTCTTTAATATACTTTTCAATAAAATTACCCGGATTAAGAACTGCATCTTTTGTGATTGTGAACTTGTCAAGTTTCATCAGTTTGATAGCATATGGGTAATCATGAAATAAATCTTCACAGATTCTTTTAAAACTCATATGCTCTGATTGTGCTTTTTCCTGAATGAGATTTATGGCTTCTGTATCAAAATCCAGATAAATTCCATGATTGATCAGAAAATCCTTCTGAAACCCTTTAATGTTGTCGTTGATAAGAAGTTTCCGGAGTTCTTCATTCGGGTTTTTTACAATATCCTCTGTGATCAGGATTGATTTTATTTCGAGGGATGGGAGTGTTTTTTCAAGCCGAATCAGTGCTTTTTCAAAGACACTGAGTAATCCCCTTGCACCGGTTTTTTCTTCTATGGCTTTTTCAGAAAGATACCTGAGTGCAGCATCCTCAAAAGTTAATGAAATTCCATATGACAGAAAATCCAGTTTTTTGCCGTTTACTACAGAACTGTATTTGTTCAGCAATATCTGATAAAGTGTATCGACAGTTACATCATTTAAAACCACAGTGACCGGAAGTCTTCCGATAAATTCGGATTCAAAACCGTATTTGATCAGATCTTCCGTTCGTATACTTTTCAGAATCTGGTAATTTGTATTTTTATTCTGACCGGTAACGTCATTATCGAATCCGATGGTCTTGAGATTCATCCGTCTGCGGATTATTTCATCAATTCCGCTGAATGCACCTGAAACAATGAAAAGGATATTTTTTGTGTTAATTTTTTTCCGGGTGACTTTTCCCGTACGCTGCGCTTCCATAGCTGCTTCTACCTGTGATGCAAGGTCATGAGGAGTTTTTAAATCAACTTCAGCCTCTTCCATGAGTTTCAGCAGGTTTCTCTGAACTCCGGAACGTGATACATCCGGTCCGTTCTGATTTCCGATTGATGCGATTTTATCTATTTCATCCAGATATATTATTCCGTATTCAGCTTTAGCAATATCGCCGTCTGCTTCATGAACAAGTTCTCTGACCAGATCCTCTACATCGCCGCCGACATAGCCGGTTTCACTGAATTTTGTTGCATCGGCTTTGACGAAAGGTACACCTATTTTTTTTGCGATCAGTTTAATGATGTAGGTTTTTCCGACACCTGTAGGACCTACCATCAGTATATTCGATTTTATGTTTCCTATTACCTTCTGATCTTCAGGAATCAGGTTTTCAAGTTTCATTCTGTTAAAGTGCGTACATACCTTTGTAGCAATTATTTCTATGGCATCTTCCTGACCTACAACATATTTGTTCAGAAAACTTTCAAGTTCTTCCGGTTTTAAGTTGAAATTTATATTTCCGTCATGAGAGATTACGCCTTCCTTGGCGCCTTTTTTTTCCGCATCAGGAGCTGATTCGTCTTCATCAAATTCCTCTTTCAGCAGCTCTTCGAGATCTTTCGGATCAAACATGGGGTTTGTCATTAAATTCTCCTTCTTTAATACACATATATTATATCATAATTTCAGATTGAATCAATTAATAATTGTTACAACCTATTTGCAGCGAGAAAAGAGTAAAGAAAAAAAATTAAATAAAATGATTTAAAATTTGAACCTGTGATTTATATATTGTATATTAATAAATAAGACTTTAAATAAATATAAAGGAAAATTTAATGAAATTTAATGCCAAACTTCTTTTTTTATTGTTTTTGTTTCTTGCTGTTTCCGCGGGATGTGACTTTTCAAAGCCCGACAGTGATACTCCGGAAGATATGTTTTATGTCATTTCTGATGATGGGCAATATTTAACGCTACGGCATTTTGCAAAAATAATTACTGGAACAAATTGCACTGTCTGGCAGGATGATTATATTGCTATGACAGAAGCAACTGCTCAATCTATAGCTGATGAATTTGATAGCCTGATTTACGGGAAAGTTACTTCGAATTTCGCCCTGCCTTATGATGTTGACGGTGACGGACATGTTGCGATTTTTGTATATTCCGGTGATAACGGTTCATCGGGGAGTTACATAGCAGGATACTTTTACCCTCGTGATATGTATAATCAGAGCGGTTCCAATAAAATGGATGTGATTTACCTTAACGGTTCTCCGGGAAATCATTTACCAGGCTCGCAGAATTTTTATGGAACAATTGCTCATGAATTTCAGCATATGTGCAATTTCTCCTGGAATGTAATAAATGAGCATAATGGGGATTCTAACTATCAGATGGTAACATGGGCGGATGAAGGGATGGCGGAAGCTTCAAATGCTCTTTGCTACGGATTTGCATCAAATCAGGATAGAGTGTCATATTTTGATGATAGTTACAATAATACTACTTTTAAAAATGGTGATATTTCTTTGATATTATGGGAAAGTGATGTAAATAATTATGCATTAGTTTATTCATTTATGGCGTTTTTGTATAAACAGAGTAATAATATATTTCATAATTTTTATAACGGCGGAACTGATAATGATACTTCAGAAATTGATTTTATTTTGTCAAACAATGGTTTATCAGGGTTAAATTCTCAGTATACAGCTTTTCTTCCGGCACTATATCAGGGTAATTCTACTTCTACGTTATTTCCAACCGGATTTTTCCCTTCAGGGTTCAGTATCGAAAAATCCGGAAATTCAAATATTGCAATTAAACCATATGCTTTTGTATTTAGAAGCACTCCATTTACATCAGACAATTCAGATATTACCTATCTTGATTCTTCCGGTGGCACTGCAGCTTATAATACTGCTGAAATAGCAACCTGGATAAATAATACTGCATGGTCATATGAAACTGCGTCTTCATGGTCTTCTCAGCAAAATACGAATTCAGCATATGTTGCAAATATTGCAAACTATTCTCTTTTCTCTGTTTCAATGAATTCTGCTCCTCGGAAAATAGACCTAGTTTTCCCGAAAGGCGGAAATGAACCTGTTATATTAGAAAATTCCGGACTTGAGGACAGCAAATGATTTTAAAAAAATATCTTTTATACTCTGCCTGTTTGTTTGGGATTGTACTGCTGTTTTCAATGTGTTCTGGATGTAAATCCGGAAATGGAAGTATTGAATACAAAAACAGGATTTATAGCAATGGTGATGAAATTGAAGTAATCGGAAGAATTTCTAGAGTAGGAAACGAACCATTTACACATCTTGTATTGATTGATGATTCAGGAGCAAGATTTTCGATTGTTAAAGAATCTGAAGAACCTTTTCTGAAATTTAAGGGTAATCAATTTAAAATTACCGGAACACTTTATTTGAAAAAACTGGTAACTGCTGACGGTAATAAAACTTCAACGATAATAGAAATATCCCCAGTTTCCATCATTCCGTTAGAATAAATCAGTAAAATTCTGTTAATTGAAAAATAAAATGAAAAAAAACCTCCCGGAACGGGAGGTTTTTTGTAATCTATTATTCAATAATTCTTTTTCTTAAGCCTGATTTGCTGATCCAAGAACATTAATGTTTTTTGCTTTGTAAAGTTCCATTAATGAGTCTCTTGCAGGCCCAAGATATTTTCTAGGGTCGAATTCAGATGGAGATTCAACAAATACTTTTCTTACTGCTGCAGTCATCGCAATTCGTCCGTCCGAGTCGATGTTGATTTTACATACTGCTGATTTTGCCGCTTTTCTAAGCTGTTCTTCAGGTATACCTACTGAGTCTTTCATTTTTCCGCCGTTTGCATTTATAACCGCAACAAGATCCTGCGGAACGGAAGATGAACCGTGAAGTACAATTGGGAATCCAGGAAGCTGTTTTTCAATTTCTTCAAGAATGTCGAATCTAAGCGGAGGCGGTATTAGAATGCCCTGTGCATTTCGAGTACACTGCTCCGGTTTGAATTTATTTGCCCCGTGTGATGTGCCGATTGAAATTGCAAGAGAATCAACTCCGGTTTTGGAAACGAAATCTACAACTTCTTCAGGCTGAGTATATGTTGAATGTTCAGCAACTACATCATCCTCAATTCCCGCAAGAACTCCGAGTTCCCCTTCAACAGTTACGTCATATTTGTGCGCATAATCCACGACTTTTTTTGTTTCTTCAACATTCTTTTCATACGGATGGTGGGATCCGTCAATCATTACGGAAGAAAATCCGCTGTCAACGCATGCTTTACAGATTTCAAAATCAGCACCATGGTCAAGATGAAGTGCGATCGGAATGTTGTATCCTAACTCTTTTGCATACTCAACAGCACCCTGTGCCATGTATCTTAAAAGAGTCTGGTTTGCATATTTACGCGCACCGGCCGATACCTGAAGAATTACAGGTGATTTTGTTTCAACGCAAGCCTGAATAATTGCCTGCATCTGTTCCATGTTGTTGAAGTTGTAAGCAGGTATAGCATATCCGCCTTTGATGGCTTTAGCAAACATATCTTTTGTGTTAACAAGACCGAGTTCTTTATAACTTACCATTGCATATCTCCTAGTGATTTTTTTAAGGATTTACCTCATGCTGGTAATAAAATATTTGACCGCTGTTTTTTCAAGTATTTTATTAATAATTATTGATTTATGGTTTACATTTTAACCTGATTTTAAAAAAGAGGCATAATGCTGACATGAAGCTACTGATAACGGCAGTTAATTCGCGTTTTTCTCATTCAAATCCTGCAATCCGCTATTTAAGAAATGCGGCAGAACCTTATATTGATGAAGTAGAGATTATGGAATATACAGTTAATCAAAATTGCCGAGATGTAGTAAAAGACATTGTTGTACGCAATCCCGACGCTGCTGCGTTTTCTGTTTACATCTGGAATGCCGAATTTGTCATCAAACTGCTCAAAGATCTGAAAAAAATAACGCCGCGGCTGATTATTACATGCGGTGGACCTGAGGTGACGTTTCCTTCTGAATGCGGTAAATTAATTCAGGAATTATCAGATTTCATCATACTGGGGCAGGGGGAATCAGCATTTGCCATGCTGGCGGAAAATCAGTTTGAATCAAATGAGAAAATTATTTCTTCGCAGAATGTTCCTTTCAGTCAGATTCCTTTTCCCTATCGTGATGAAGATTTCAAGTCTCTTAAAAATAAATTTCTGTATTATGAATCTTCCCGGGGATGCCCGTTCAGGTGTTCCTACTGCCTGAGTTCCCGTGATGATTACAGGGTGTCCTACAGGAAAATTGAAGAAGTTAAGTCTGAAATTAAAAAAATATCTGAAAATTATACCGGAACCGTAAAATTTGTGGACAGGACGTTTAATGCATCGAAAAAACACAGCAGAGACATTTGGAATTATCTTGTGACTTTGAATGACTCAAACGTTTATCATTTTGAAATTCACCCTGAACTTTTAGATGATGAGGATTTCGAAGTTTTATCCCGATTCCCTGCTTCAAAAATACGGTTTGAACTGGGAATCCAGTCAGTGCATGAAAAAACATTGAATCTTATCAATAGAAAAAGTGACATGCGGAAAATTGAAAGAAATATTCTGCGTCTTAAAAAGGAAACAGAAATAAATCTTCATGCTGATCTGATAGCCGGACTGCCCGGAGAAAACCTGAAGGATATTTCCGCCGGTATTAATTTCATCATGAATCTTAAGCCTCATCAGTTTCAGCTTGGTTTTCTTAAGATTCTCCCCGGTACGTTAATTCATGAGCAGACGCAAAGTTTCGGCATCATTTTTTCAGAAAGCCCGCCGTATACGGTTTATGAAACGGATACTATTAATTTTTCTGAAATGGGTATACTTGAAAATATTGAACATATTATCGGTACATTTTATAATACCGGATTATATTCAAATATTTTCAGATTACTTGAATCTTCCGGAGATGATTGGGATTCCATTTTTATGAAAATGTCGGACTTTTTTGCTTCAAGGAAATATTCGGAATTATCGTCCGGATGGGCTAAAAACTGCATGATAATGAAGGATTTTGTTGTCGCCGAATATCCGCATATTCTAAAATTTTTTAATGATTGTGCGCGTTTTGATTTTTTTACTAATTTTTATTCTACAGATTATCCTGACGGTCTTTCTGATGAATTTACTTCAGGAGTAAGAGTAAAAATGCTGCAAAAAATAAAAAATGAATATGAATCAAATACCGGGCTTTCGGATTTTGTGAAACGGAATGAATTCGGTAAAATTATGTATTTCATAAAGGAAAATCATGACTTTTTTTATGGCATCCCGGATGATGTCTGTCTTATGAAAATCAGGCGTGCTTCTGAAATTGCTCAATATAGTCTTTTATTATGACGGACGCCGATGTTATTTTGCTCCATGCTTTATTAAACGTTTTACTAACTTCTGACAGGTTTTCTGATCGTGAAAGTTTTTCAATTTCACAGAAAAGAAAACTGGCGTCCGGCATGCCCATGGTTGCACATGATCCTTTATATGTATGAGCCAGTCTTTCCATGCTTTTAAAATTTTTATCAGTTAATGCGGAATTGAACGTACGTTCCCATTTAGGAAATTCATTCAATGAAATTTTCAGAAGGTCCACAAGTTTTTCAGTATCGCCGTTTATTCTTTCCAGCAACTCGTCAATGTGAATTGGAACATCAAGCTTATTCATGAAACCTCCCTTTGCTGTCTGTATTTTTCTTAATGAATAATAATTCATCATCTCCAGTATCGTCTGATTTATATTATCGATTAATAAATCTTCATAATTTAGCGGTACCTGTGAATAAGAAAAAAAAATACATTAATTCAATTTAGCAGTCATGAATGCCGAAATATAGATAGGCTATTATCAGCACTTTTCAGCAGACAAAAGGAGTTGCCTGTGTTTACACCATTGAAAATGAAAGCAGCCGTATACTTAATGATTTTCGGCATAGTAATGACCGCCTTTCCTCTGATTTTACATGCGAAATACTATACTGTTGTTAAAGGTGATACTATATACGGCATATCCAGGAAAACAGGAGCTGATGTTAAGGAAATAATCAGACTTAATGATCTGTCCGATCCGAAAAAATTATATGTCGGGAAAAAAATCAAATTGCCTGATTCCTCAGAGAAAAGCGCTTCAGATAAAAAGCCTGCTGTAAAATCAGCTGTAAATTTCAACTGGCCGGTAAAATATGTCAGACATATTGAAAAAGACGGTGAGAGCGGTGTTAAATCAATTGGCATATACATTATATCGACCAAGGGTGCGTATGTTGCCACTTCAGCTTCCGGTAATGTAAGTAAAATCGGATATATCCGCGGTTACGGGAATTATATCGTAATTACACATTCTTCCCGGTATATGACAGTATATTCAAACCTTGATTTTATTTATGTAAAAAGCGGTCAGAATGTCAGTTCAGGCAAAGTTATCGGAAGGCTTTCGGAAAAAAAAGACCGTTTTCATTTCCAGATAAATCAGGCGGGGAAACCGCAGGACGTTCTGAAAATTTTACCTAAACCTTAATTTTCTTTTTCAGGAAAATTTTTTATGTTGAGTATTTCGCGGATGGTTTTATATAAATTTACGATGTTGTTCATCAGAAACCTGAAATTTAGTGAATCGATAGTATCTTTTTCGGTGTGATAAAAATTACTCCTGTAGAAACCTGTATCTGTGATCATCAGATTGGGAATTCCGAATTTATGAAAAGATGCATGGTCTGAATTGTTAATTCCTTTTAAAGATGCTGGTGCGATAGCGTCATATATCGGAACTCTCGCGCTTTCATTGTAGATGTTTTTCAGCATATAGGTGAAATTGCGGTATGGCGGAAGTGATGCAGCTACCAGATAGTTTCCTTTTGCAGGGTACTTGCCGAGCATGGAAGTAAGAGGTATCTGCTGTTTTACAAATGATCCTCCATATGCAAGCATATCAAGACATATCATGAGTTTTATGTTGTCATTCTGCTTGGAACATTTTCTGGCGTAAATGAAGCTTCCCATGTTCTCTGTTTCAAAATACGGCGGTTCTTCAAGAGTAAATGCGGCGAAACGGATGGTTCTTTTGTGTTTGTGTTTTTTCAGCAGGCGGTGAAGTTCCAGCAGTGCTGCTATTCCTGAAGCATTGTCATTTGCTCCTACTGTATCGCTGACCGTGTCATAATGAGCGCCGATTATGATTACTTCATCCGGAAGTTTAGTGCCGCGTATTTCAGCAATAATATTTGCTGTTTCCATTCCGTTTACTGAATATGCCTGTTCTACCGGTGTTGTTCCGCAGCGGTGAAAATATTCAAAAATAAATTTTCTGGATTTTTCAAGATTATCATGTTTTTCAAGAGTTCTTTCTCCAATAGCTTCAGTTAGAATCCTGATAATTTCCCGGCAATGAGTCATAAGAGCGGCCTTGCCGTTAAAATATTCTATAAAACGGATTTTATTGGTAATCGGAGTAGTAATGTGTTCGATTTGTCCTGCTATTTGATCTATCTGGTCCATGTGAGACAATTAATAGGGCGTAAGACTAATAATGCAAGTTAAAAAGATTTATCGAAATGGAAAAACTTCAAAGTATTTACCGGGGAAAAGGAAATATAAGTAATCAAAAAAGTGTAAATTAATAAATAATTAATGAATA
>JAFGJZ010000115.1 GCA_016928815.1 Spirochaetota bacterium | reverse complement strand
TGTATACTGAGAATTTATACCTCCGCCGGCTGCGGAACTCGCGGCTGAAAGGCCGCTCAGACAGTCCTCGCGGCTTCGGTAATTAAAATGCGTCACCCTTACTTGTTTCAGGTGAGTATGTAAAGCTGTTATTGTATTAACCTGATGTCGTGTATACTGAGAATTTATACCTCCGCCGGCTGCGGAACTCGCGGCTGAAAGGCCGCTCAGACAGTCTCAACTCCTTCGGTTTTTTAATTGTTAAAATGATAAAATTGTTGTTTTTTTGTCCATATTATAGTATATTATACTGTGTTATATCATATTATAATATATATTATTTGAGGTATTGAAATGGTAAAAAGTGATTATGCAATGACAACTAAAGAAGTGGCAGATTATCTTAATATTTCCAATCAAATGGTATATAATTTAATAACTGATGGAGAATTACCGGCATTTAAAGTCGGAAGCGCAAGCCGTATAATGTTTTCAGATCTCGAAAAATATATTTTTCAGAAAAAAGATGAATTTATAACGGGAAAATCAGATGTATTCAGGTTTTCTGTAAATAATCTGTCATTGAAAATTGATGATTTTGAAATTCCTGATATGTCATTTTCATTTCCCAAAGGAAAAATTCTCTCAATACTCGGATCTTCAGGTTCAGGGAAGACGCTTCTTCTTAAGGCTATTGCAGGTTTGTTACCAATTCATAGCGGTGAAATTCATATGGGCAGAACGCGTATTGATATACTCGAACCTGCAAAAAGACAGATCGGTTATGTATTCGAAAACTATGCACTTTTTCCGCATCTGTCAGGAAGAAAAAATATTGAGTTTCCGCTTAAAATCGGGAAAAAACCGAAATATGTGATAAACGATGAAACTGAAAAATGTATAAAGGAATTGGATATTGATTTTTCTTATCTTGAATCAGTACCTGAACAGCTGCCGGAGGGTATTAAGCAGCTGATTGCAATAGCCAGAGGTAAAAATCATAATTTTAATCTGTTTCTTATGGATGAGCCGATGACTCATCTCGATGCATCACATCATATAATGATGCGGATGTTTTTACAGAAGCTTGTACGCGACCTGCACCAGACTACCATAATTGCTTTTAATGATCCGGCTGATGCACTTGCATTAAGCGATTATATTGCGGTACTGGGAAACGGAAAAATTTTACAGTTCGGTGAATCATGGGAGATTTATCATAATCCGGCATCTCTTGAGGTTTTACAGCTTATTTCAGTTAATGGAGTTAATTTTTTTGAAATTGAAATTAAAGAAGGCCAAATCCTGACTTATAATATTCCATCGGACAGAAAGGACGGTAAATACATATTTGCTTTTCGTATAGATGATGTCAAAATTTCAGATAAAGGATTTGAAGTAATAATTGATAATGCCCAGTTTTATGACAGTAACAGACAATTGTCCATATGTCACCTTAAGCAGAATGCAGAAGTAAAATTTACGCTTTTGCTTCCTGTTGATTCACCGAAAGAAATACGCATTCTGCCCGGAGAGATGTATTTTTTTAACATATAACAGTATTTTAAATTATTTGACATTTTGTCGAGTCCGGTGAGAAAATATTTTAAGGTGAATAAATGATTGCTATATTAGAAGTATTTTCCGGTAATAAAATTACCATTGTATTTTTAATTATTGCTCTCGCGGCTGCTTTTTTTGTTTTTTACAGAATAGGACATCATGTAGGAAAACTTCAACAGGATATTAAATGGAAAAAACGAATTCCGCTGCTTCGAGATGATGCTGTTAAAAGATCGCGTGCTGTTCTGGCAGGCCAGTTCAGTGAACAGCTGGCTCCGTATCTTCCTGATTTCAGATATAGTCCAAAAGACTGCAGATTTATGGGGCAGCCTGTTGATCTAATTGTTTTCAACGGTATGAATGAAAAAAATATTAACGAAGTAATCTTCATTGAAATTAAAAGCGGTTCTTCGCAACTTTCACAGCAGGAAAAAAATCTTAGAGACGCGGTTAATTCAGGACGTGTGAGGTATGAAGAATATCGCATTCCGGATAAACTTATTTCCGGAGAAAATGAAGAATAATCTTAAGTTTTATATTCGGAGATAAATATGAAAGCCGGAAAGTTACGCATAGGAACCTGTTCATGGAATTATCCTTCCTGGGTAAATGTGGTTTATTCCGGAAAAGTTTCGCGCTCTGCTGATTATCTGCCGGAGTACAGTTTAAAATACGAAACGGCTGAAATAGACAGCTGGTTTTATAAAATTCCGTCACAGCAGGAATCTGCTGAATATGATAAACTGACAGGTCAGAATTTTAAATTCACATGCAAGGCTCCGCAGCTTCTAACAATTCCTTATAAAAAGCAGGAAAATTCCAACGCATATGAGAAAAATCAATTTTTCCTGAACTCCGAATATTTTAATCTATTTCTTGAAAGTATTGTACCGTTAAAAAGTAAAATTTCATCCGTTATGCTGGAATTCCAGTATTTGAATAAGGAAAAAATGAAAAATGTCCAGGAGTTTATTAAAAATCTTAATGTTTTCATTTCTGAAATTCCGTCTGAAACAAATATTGCAATAGAATGCAGAAACGGTAACTATCTTACCGAAGAGTATTTTTCATTTTTGAAAAGCAAAAATATCTCGCATGTCTTCTCTGAAAAAATTTATATGCCGCACATTGTAAATATTTATGATAAAATAAAATCCCTATTGGTCTCTCCGGTTGTTATACGTCTGTTAGGCGGTGACCGGCATGAAATGGAAAAACTTACAGGCGGAAACTGGAGCAGCATCGTAAGTGAAAAACCTGAAAAGAAAAATATCTGCAGAATGATAAATGAACTTATTTCCGATGGGAATGACGTATTCCTGAATGTAAATAATCATTATGAAGGTTCGGCACCGCTTACAATTGAATCAATGCTGCCTTATATTAAAAAAGAATCAGTCATTGATTAGGAATTTTTCAGCAGAATTTTTCATTTCAACCGCCTGATTGGCCATTTCACCGCTAATTGTAGCTGTTTCCTCAACAAGAGCGGAGTTTTGCTGGGTAACTTTGTCAATCTGTTCGATTGCGAAACTTATTTGTTCTATTCCGTATTTCTGCTGTTCACTCGCCGCTGCGATTTCACTGATTCTGCTGCTTACACTGCTGATTGAATTGACAATATCTTTTAGCGCATTACGTCCGGCATGTCCCAATTCAGTAGCCTGCAGCATTACATTTATTGAATCACCAATCATCAGCTCAATCTGCTTTGCCGCTGCTGCAGATCTTTGTGCAAGATTTCGGACTTCCGAAGCGACGACAGCAAAGCTTTTCCCCTGGTCACCTGCTCGTGCAGCCTCAACTGCAGCATTAAGTGCAAGAAGATTTGTCTGGAAAGCTATTTCATTTATCAGCGTAATTATTTCGCGGATTTTCTGACCGCTCTCATTTATCTGACCGATTGAATCAATAACTTTAAAAACTATATCTGAACCGTTTTGCGCGGTTTGCGCGGCAAGTTTTGACATGCTGTCAACTTCAATGGCATTCTGGGCATTGTTAACGGTTCCTGACAGAGTTTCTTCAATGCTCTGGGCAATTTCTTCAAGGGCGCTAGCCTGCTCTGATGTCATTTGTGACAGATTGTCATTTCCGCCCGCAATTTCTTCAACAATTGTTGTCAAAGCCCTCGCATTTTTAACATTCTGTCTTACAAGCTGCTCAAGGTTATCCGCGGATGTATTTAAGGTATCTGCAAGAATTCCGATTTCATCAGTCTGTTTGATATTTATCCGCGTTTTTAAATTTCCCTGAGCCAGATTTTTCCCGAATTCCACGCATAAATTAATATTGGACCGGATTTTTCTTGATACAAGAAGAATAATGGCAATGAGTATGACAGTAATGAAAGTCAATACAATCGTCAGGTTCTTTTTCAGTGCAGTAACGACAACGGCAATCTCACTTTTAACGTCTGTTTTATATACACCGGTTCCGACAATCCAGTCAATCTCCGGAATAGATTTTACATAAGAAATTTTATCTTCTATTTGATCCTTGTTGTCATTATACTGCCACATATAGCTTACATAACCGCTTCCGGATTTTTTACAGATATCAACCATTTCCTGAAAAAATTTCTTACCGGTTGGATCGGCATAATCAGTCATGTCAGTACCGTTTAGATCTGATCGGAGCGGATGAATTATCATGCGGCAGTTTAAATCATTAATCCATAAGTAATCTTTCCCTGAAGTTCCATAGCGAATCTGTTTGATATAATTTATTGCATTTGCCTGAAATTCGTCAATCGATAAGGTGCCGTTCTTATATTCTTCATGCATTCCGGAAATAGTTGATACCGTCATATCAACTACATCCTTAATTTTTTCTTCTTTCATGTCATAGACTGTTTTTTCGATCAACGGAACAATGTAAAAAGTTATTACAAGAATAAATGAAAGAATAATGTTAAAACCTATGAGAAGAATTTTGGTCTGGATTGAAAAATTTTTCCACTTCATTTATACCCTCCCAAAAATATGTATTTTATAATTACATTCTAACATATTAGCCAAATAATTGATGAAAGTCAATAAGGTCAAAGACGCTTTATGTCAACAAAGTTGTCGCTATTTTTGAAAAAATTATGCGGCATTGTTTTTTATCTGTTTTCTTTCGTCATCAGGGTTCA
>JAFGJZ010000114.1 GCA_016928815.1 Spirochaetota bacterium | reverse complement strand
GAATAATCAAGTATTACATCCTCACGGTCGGAGTAATTAAAGACAACCTGCTTGAATCCATCGATATTACGGCCTTCAGTATAAGTTATTTTGTCAGGATAGACATAAACCGTCTCATCAACAGTTACAGTTGCACCGTCCACAACCTTTTCAACCGGTTCAGTTTCGTTTTTATAGAAATATGTATAGGCATTGCCGTGAACATCCACAACCTTGGTAATGTACCATACCGCATTTTTTAAAGTTGAATTGGTACTGAAGCTGTCAGGATGCTTACCATAAATATATTTTGTTCCGTCAGGCATGTATTCAGTCCACTGCAGCGGCTCAACTGAAGAACCATCAGAGATTTCAACTTTTATGAAACTTTCATTTTCATAATGATAAACATTATGTTCATTTTCGACTTTCACGAGACGCCCGCGCGGTCCGATGAAACTGTCAGTTTCATCATATTTTACGGTATATGTTCTGTCACGTGAGATCTTTCCTATTCCGCTGAGCTGCCAGCCGACTCCGAGCATACCGTTTCCGTTGCTGCTGTTATATTCAAGCGCCAGGTTCGGCTGCATTCCGTTTATACCAGCCGGTACATTAATAGGAATTGAATATGAATAGCTGCCGTCAGGATTTGTTTCTGCAAAAAGTGACACAGTGCAGAAAAGTGTTACAGACAGAAAAAGTAGCAAAAATAGAAAATATTTTTTCATGGCATGCTCCGGGAAATAAAATTTCCTTTTCAAACCATTTAATAAAAGATATGTCAATCTATTATTAATTATTTAATGTAAATTTTCTAACTTCTATTTTAACAGTATATATTAAAATAACAGCCATTTATTAAAATAAATTTTTACGCTAATATTGGAAATTTCTATTTACATAAATATAACCATTTATCATATTTAACGGTATTTTCCGGAAATGGAGATACTAAATGAAATTTAAATGCTTTTTCCTGTTTTTATTGTTATATGCGGTAAATTCATATGCTGTTACTTATATCGCACTTGAAAATGAAACAGTTATCACTATTTCACAGAAATTTAAAATTCCTCTCAAAGCCCTTATTGATGAAAACCCTGACAATTTCTTTTCTGCTGACGAACCGGTTATTCCCGGAACTGAAATGAACATACCCACCATTTACATTGAAAGCCAGATGAATAAAAAACTGATTACACATCTTGTGCTTAAAAACGAAATTCTGAACGATATCGCCAAAAAATACAAGACGTCTGCACTTGAAATTCAGAAGCTTAATCCTCACATTGAAAACATCAATCTCATCTATGAAGGCGATATAATCATTGTTTATAAAGATCCGGACCTTGACATTTCCCTGTTGATAAATATGGAAAAAGAAACAAATCTCAGGACTAAAAAAACAGAAGAAATTACTCCTGTTGTTGAACCGGAACCTGAGCCCGAACCTGTAAAAGAGAAAACACCTGAAGAAAAATATCACTATCTTGCAATCAATACCGGTGCAGTAATTCCTGCCGGATTCCTTGCTCCGCGATTTAAAACATCATTCTATGCAGAACTTGATTATACCTATCCAGTGTTTAATTATTACAATATTCAGCCTATATGCAGCATTGAATTCAGTAATTTTATATCAAAAGACAGAGACAATGTTGCTGATTCCGAATTATCGGTATTTTCCATGTCAGCGGGTCTTGTTCACTCATATTCACCTTCTTTACTGAAAGAAAAAAACATGTTTATGCTTTCTACTGTTAAATTCAATCTCAACTTCATAACTTTCCAAAATGAAAATATGAAATCATCTGACAATTATTTGTATCCGGGAACTTCAGTTAATACTTCATTAAATTACATTTTCAGCGAAAAGATATCAGCGGGAATCAATACAGGTTATAATATCATTTTCAGTTCACCCGAAGTTCTTCATTTCGTGAATGTTGGATTAAACATAAATTATAAACTTTAGCAGAACAATTCTGAGATTATAATACGGATGAATACCTGACATTGCCTTTTCTTACCGATTTACATTACTAATTAAAGCGAAGGCACCTTTACAGCCATTGCGGCATTATTATAATCCTCTTTAAGTTTACGGGTCATAAATTCGCTGTTTGCTTTAATTAACGTTTCCGCCTTTTTCATGATATTTTTAGCTGTAGAAAAATTTCTATTCCCGTTTTCTACCATTGCAATATCAATTAAATAATATGCACGGCTGTTAAGAAAATTCACTCCGTTAATTTCCGCTGATTTAAGATTCCTTGATGAAGCTGCTTTTTCTTCATTCCTGATTTTTTCATCTCTGATTAATCCGCTCCGGTTATCAGCCTCACGAAAAAAAGAAAGAGCTTTGGTGAATTCCTCCGTTTCATAGCACTTCAAACCGGCTGCATCATAATACCTGACATTGAAAACCTTCAGCTGATCAATACGGTCGTAGCACAGCTTTCTGAGCTGCTCGGTTTTTAAACTGACATATGACGGCGGAATCTCACGCCTGATGCGGTCATATTTTTCTTCATAACCTGCCGCTTTTTCAGGATTCATTGCCGATTCACCAGAAACGGCTGAATCAGTTTTTTTAATAGCGTTTAGGATCTGCGGATAATATGATTCCTCAATTCTGTTTTTAATACTGTCCAAAATTAAATCAGTTTCCTCATTCCGCTTCTGTTCCGGAATATCCTTCTCCAGCTGCTGCAGGAGAGATTTGTAAGATTTGAATGCTGATTTAAAATCACCCTTAAGATATAGACTGTCGCCCTTTTTCATTTTTGTTCTGATATCCGGCAGTATGCCCGCTAGAAAAGTGTCCTCTGTTTCATAAAGATAAACAGTGGAATCAAGAACCACTCCCAGATTCAGAATTAACGGCGTAAAGGATATTCCTTTTGCATACAAATCCTGCTTTTCAGGAGCTTTAATTACATAGGACGGCTTCAATATTTTCCTTGCCGCCTGCATTGAATACCATTCAATCTGCGATGACGGGTACAGGTCAGTTGTAACGGTATTTTTTATTACAGCTTTTCCGTTTTTACTGATAACCACATGAGTAAAATTCAGCCTGATTGCATTATGTTCTTTTATAATTCTGCTGCAGATAATCTCATCCGCTCTGCTCATTTCCGCTGCTGACGAAAGGAGAGGCTCATCCGTACCTGCCGTAATCCGGCTGAGTTCTTTCTGTGCGAAGCGCAGCTTAAGATCATCCATTCCGGCAATATTATACTGCAAGCTGCCGTTTTCAACAACTGACAATTTTATGTTACTTATAACTATATCTTCCAGTTTTTTATCAGCACGGCTATTAATGGAATACACGAATATAACTTTCTTTTTAGTTTGAGCGGAAATACCGGCTGCTGCAGCAACTAAAATAATAACCATTGAATATAATAATAACTTTTTCATTTCAACCTCAATTCTGCTTTGGATAAATGTTTATTCAAAAACAGTGAATTTTACCAATATGTCAAATAAAATTATGTTTGTCTGCATTCATGACTGATTTTCAAAAAAGGAAATACTATCTTATAAGCACCAATTTCTTGACATAATTCATAATTCTGTTAATGTTAAATATCATTATAAATCGGAGAAAATATGAAAGCACTTGCATTCTCAATACTGATCGGTCTTGCAGCAGGAACTCTTAATGCCCTGCCGATGATACTTCAAAAAATGAACAAGAAGGCTATCTTATCAGCATTTCTGCAGTATTTTTTTGCCGGAATAATTATAACTAATATTGATCTGCCTCTTATTCCATGGTATCTCGAAGGCGGAATTACTGCATTTATGATGGCGTTGCCGGTCGTTATTATTGTTTCCACTGAAGATAAAAAAGCCGTCCCGATCATTCTTACAATGTCAGTTATTCCTGGTACTCTTATCAGTCTTGCCGGTCACTATTTTATTTAAAAATCTTTGTTTTTATTGACAATTAGTAAATTATATAAAAATCGAAGCTGTATCGAAGCTGTATCGAAGCTGTATCGAAGCTGTATCGAAGCTGTATCGAAGCTGTATCGAAGCTGTATCGAAGCTG
>JAFGJZ010000113.1 GCA_016928815.1 Spirochaetota bacterium | reverse complement strand
TTAATTTAATTCTTTCATCCATAAAAAACACCTGACAAATATAATATATATCGTATTATTGCGATAATCAAATAAAAGCAAGTAAAAAATACATTTTTTTAAAAAAAAGATGCTTTTCAAGATTTATTATTATAATACGGTCATAATGGAGAGTTATAAATGAAGATTATAGTTGTTGCTGCTTTCAAACAGGAGGCGCAATATTTTTTGAATAAAGATAAACCGGAAAAAACATTATCATTCCCGTTTCCGGTTTATGACGCTGGAAGATATTCTATTGTTATCAGCGGTCCGGGGAAAACCAACGCAGCTTCCGCAGTAACCTGTATGCTTGCAGGTGCCGGTCAGTGTCATGTAATCAACGCCGGAAGCGCGGGGGCGTTAAAGGCTGATATACGGGAAGGAAGCACCTTTGCTGTTAATAAAATTTTTGAAGCTGACAGGCATCTTCTTTCAGGAGAAAAACGTTTTCTATTTACTGAAAACATAACATCGCTTCCATCCGCGGTCTGTCTGTGCAGGGATATTCCTGTAATAACCGCAGCAGAGAGGGATTTTTTTTCATCAGATGCCGATATCGCAGACATGGAGTCTGCTGCGGTTTTTCAGATTTGCAGGCTGTTTAAAGCCGGCTGCAGTATTATTAAAACAGTTTCAGATTCCTCATCATGCAGCGATAAAAGTGAAATTATTAATAAAATATCAGCGGTTTCAGTAAAGCTTTATGAAACTGTTTCAGGATTAATGGAACGTATTGAAAATTAACTTGACGAATTAAACCAGGGTTAAATTCTGTAATCAGGAGTAATTATTTTATGGAAATAAATACTGAAAGTTTTCCTCAATACCTTATAATTCATGTAGACGGATCACTTACCAATGATGATCTTCAGTTTTTCAAAAATGAAATGGAAATAATTTTTGAAAATAATGATGTAGATTTCATATTTGATTTTGAAAAGGTATCCTTCATATGCAGTTCGGCATTAAGTCTGCTTTTTCTGTTTATGAACAAGATTAAGGCGAAAAACCATAAATTCATAATCTGTTCTTTAAGAGATGAAATACGTAGGCTTTTTGTAATTACCGGAGTTGACAGGCATCTTGAACTCTATGCTTCAATAGAGGAGTCCGCAGCTTCCTTGATTTAGACGGAGTTATAATTGAAGATTATCACATGTCTCGGAAATCCGGGAAAAAAATATGAAAAGAACCGTCATAATATAGGTTTTCTGGCTGCCGATTATCTGAAAAACAGATATAATTTCCCTGCATTCAGGGAAAAGTTCAAGGCACTTTATTCGACTGTAAAGATAAATAACGAAGATGTTACTCTGCTTCTTCCGCAGACTTTTATGAATTTGAGCGGAGAGTCAGTTACTGCCGCACTTGGTTTTTTTAAATGTTCCATTGAGGATTTAACGGTCATACATGATGAACTTGAACTTGAGTTCGGAGAAGTCAGATTAAAAAAAGGCGGTGGTCATAAGGGACACAACGGCATCCGTTCCATCATGCAGCTGACAGGTTCATCTGATTTCTACCGCATCCGGTTCGGAATTGGAAGACCCCATCATCCTGCATATTCCGTTGCTGATTATGTTCTTGCTGATTTCTCCCAGGATGAATATTCTGCACTCGGGAGATACTTCGCGGAAATTGATAAAATTCTTATTGAAAATATTCTTTGAATATGCCATTCTGAGTTCCTGAAATAAATGCCGCATGGAGGATGCCATGAAAGTGCTTGTACCGCTGGCTGAAGGTTTTGAAGAAATTGAAGCGCTGACCATAATTGATGTACTTCGCAGGGCTGACATTGAAACTGTTTCACTTTATCTGAAAACTGAATATGTAAATGGATCGCATGGAATTACCGTTAAGGCTGATATGGCAGCAGCTGCAGCGGACGGTAATCAGTATGATGCAATAGTTCTTCCCGGCGGAATGCCGGGCAGTAAAAATCTGCTTGAAAGCAGTGTTGTCACAGGTCTGCTGAATCAGATTAATAAAAAAAACGGATTTATTGCGGCAATCTGCGCCGCACCGATGGTGCTTGGACATGCAGGACTTCTTAAGGGGAAAAAGGCGGTCTGTTTCCCCGGTTATGAAAGTCATCTTGCCGGGGCTGAAATTCTGAAAAAACCGGTTGTTGCAGATGGAAATATAATTACAGGAATAGGAGCGGGTGCGGCTCTTGACTTTTCATTAAAACTGGTGGAAATATTTAAAAACAGGGAAACCGCCCTGAAGCTGCGGTCAGCAATGCAGATTTTCTGGCAGGAAGGGAATTGAAATAATTCGATAATTTTAATTGACTTATTGAACTGTATGGGTTTTTTAGTAGAATAATAAAAATAGTGGAGTACAGTTATGGATTACCGTCTTGTAAAACAGTTCTGGAACAGAGCGGTGGATGCGTTTTTTAATTTCTTCTATAAAATATATGACTTTTTTAAAGTTATAATAGATCTTTTCTGGGCGTTTGTTGATATCTGGTATCAGTTTTTTTCGTTTTTCGGAAATTTACTGCAGTATGCATATTATACCGTTTTATATCTGATTGACAGGGCGTCCTTATCCAATTCACCGCTTTTTTTCTGGCGGACTGTTTATGATTCAAAGACAGCCGCTCCGGCAATGGCATATAAAAAAGGTGCTCCGACACCTGCGCCAAAAAAATACGGCGGAGCCGCTCCTTCTTCAATTTCAAAAAGCGCATCAACAGTAATAAGCTCGGTTTCAAGAGCGGCGGATACAGTCAGACCTGCTTCAAGTGCACCGGCATCTGCATCTTCGTTCAGCAGCTACAGTACATCTTCCGCAAAATCAAATATCGTTAAAACACTATTCTCGGCTATAGGTGATTTTTTTGCAGCAATTGGCTCAGGAGTCGCCAGGTTCTTTATCTGGTTTTCCGAGCTTTTCTCTTCGAAGTTAAAACCTGTTAAAGCTGATGCACCGGTAGGCCGAAAAAGTCTCATTGATGACTACATGAAAGAATATGAAAGAAAGAAAAACAGATAGATTCCGCATCATTCCAAATAGAAAACAAAGGCACCTTCCGGTGCCTTTTTTATATTTAAGCCTTCAGATCATGTCATCCGGCATTGTGAAATGGAAGTATTGATTGTATCATTGGAATACCTCCTTTGTGTAATAATTTATAATCTATTCAAACATCCGGCCGGTCAAGTTATTTATTTAAATTTCAGGATAGCAATTTGATAATTTTAAGAATTTAACGAAAGTAATATTTGTTTTATTAAAAGTGCTGATATAATGGTTACAGGCTTTCATTTAGGGAAGCGGGAAGGTATAAATGGGGAAATTAATTCTGATTAGACACGGTCAGTCGATGTGGAATAAGCTGAATGTTTTTACCGGCTGGGTTGATGTTCCTTTGTCGGAGGAAGGAGTATATGAGGCGCTTGAAGCCGGTGAAATGCTGAAAGATATAAGCTTTGATGCGGTATTTACATCAGTGCAGATACGTGCTATTGAGACTGCAATGCTTTGCCTGTCAAAAAACAGGTCCGGAAAAACTCCGGTGATTTTCCATGAAAGCGGTAAAATGCGTGACTGGACTGAAATATATAATGATAACATTAAGGAGGCCGTCATTCCGGTTTATCAGGACTGGCATCTTAATGAAAGATACTACGGGAAGCTTCAGGGGCTGAATAAAGCGGAAACCGCGGCTGAATTCGGAACCGACCAGGTTCATATCTGGAGAAGAAGCTATGATGTTCCGCCTCCTGACGGGGAAAGTCTGAAAGTTACCGTGGAACGGACAATTCCTTATTTTCAGGATGTTATCATGCCGCTGGTTTATGCAGGGAAAAATGTTCTTGTATCGGCGCATGGAAACAGTCTGCGCTCAATTGTTATGAAGCTTGATAAACTCACAGAAGATACGATTTCTGAACTTGAGATTCCTACAGGCAGACCTTTGATTTATGAATTGAATGGAAGTGATTTGCTTAAAGTATGACAGCTGCCTGTGAAGTGACAGGCAAATTGACAGCTTATCAACCGGCATGGTGTCTGACGATAAACAGGCGATGAAGCAGGCGATGAAGCAGGCGATATGACAGGTAATAGACAGGCGATTTGATGTAAGGTTATATCAATTTTTCGACAATCTCGACGGCATCTTTAACCAGAATGGGGCAGACTGTTTTGAAAACACCGGTTTCTCTTGCCTGCAGCAGTTTCTGCTCGGAACTTAGGTCGCAACCGATAAGATCCGTGCAATTGACAGAACCGTGTTTTTCACTGAACATTTGCATAAATTTCCTGGTTAATGAAAATGTAATATCTTTTGCATCATTATCTTCCATGGAGGATTTCCCGTATTTCAGACTTATCAGCATTATTGCGCCTGTTACTGCACCGCATGTTTTATTGGAATAACTAATACCGCCGCCGAAAGCGCATGAGATTTTTAGTGCAGTCTGTTCATCAAGACCGAATTTTGCTGAATGCGAAAAAAGAACTGCCTGTGCACAGTTAAAACCATTATTAAAATATTCAACGGCTGAATCGGATTCCTTGCTCATATGAACTCCAGGAAGTTAAATTTATATGAATATTCCGTAAATTATGCGGCATATTCATATAAAGCCATTTAAGGAATGCATTGCAGGAATTCAACTGTTTTTTGGCAAATAGAGTATAGGTTTAGGGGCATCACTGATTGATCCCATGCATATGATTATTCGCAGGAAATTACACATAAACAGGTTTACTTCTTGAAATTTACTTCAAAGTGAATAGAATATTAAATGAGTTAATTTCTATTTTTAAAGTTAATTTATCCGGAGTAATCTGATGAAATATGATGTCGCAATAATCGGGGCAGGAGTCAGCGGAGCAGCTGTTGCAAGAACCTTATCCAGGTATAATCTGAAAATTGCGCTTATTGATAAAGAGGCTGATGTCTCTTTTGGGACATCGAAAGCCAATTCGGGCATCATTCATGCCGGATTTCACACAGGCAGAAAATATCTGAAGTCCCGTCTTGAAATACAGGGCAACCTGATGTTTGATGAACTGCAGCGGGAACTCGGATTTCCTTTCAGACGGTGCGGTGTGATAGTTGTCGCGTTTGAAGAGGAGGATCTCCGTCATGTTCAGGATCTTTACCGTCAGGGAGTTGATAACGGTGTAATAGGAATTGAGATCTGCAGCAGGGAGCGTATCCTTGCCGTTGAACCGAAACTGAATCCTGATGTCATAGGCGGTCTTCATGCCCCTAATGGAGGAATCATTGAACCCTACCGTTTTGTTTTTTCACTCGTTGAATCCGCCCGGAAGAACGGTGTGGAACTGCATTTGAATTTCAGGGTAAAGGAAGCTGTCAGAAAATCAGGATACTATGAAATAATTCCTGAAAGGGGGCAGCCGGTTGAAGCCGCATATGTCATAAATGCTGCCGGAATTTTTGCTGATGAAATATCCCGGATTTTCAGAGCGGAAAGTTTTAAAATAATTCCGCGCAAAGGGGAAGAGTATCTTCTTGACAGAATGTCTCCGGCTTTTCCGAATAAAGTAATATTTCCTGTACCGTCTGCCAGGTCCAAGGGCACGCTGGTAATACCTACAGTCGAAGGAACGATGATGGTCGGTCCGACGGCAGTTGAAATTGATGATAAAGAGGATACTTCGACCAGCAGTGAAAATCTGCATATGATATTTGATTTCGCAAGAAGGATTGTACCTTCAATTTCGCAGAAAGATATAATAACTTCATTCGCCGGATTAAGGCCTGCACTTGAAGGCGGTGATTTCTACATAGATATTTCCGAGAAAGCTGAAAATTTCATTCAGGTTGCGGGCATACAGTCTCCGGGGCTTACGGCGGCACCGGCAATCGGTGAATATGTCAAGGATCTGCTGAAGAAGCTTGACTGCAAACTTACGGAGAAAAAGGAATATGATCCTTTCATAGAAAAAGTTATTCAGATGAGAGACCATACTCATTTCGAGTCTGATGAAATTGTCAGGGGAAATGCCGTTTACGGAAATATAGTCTGCAGGTGTGAAAAGGTTTCTGAGGGTGAAATAATCGAAGCGGTGAAAAGAGGTCACACCACTCTTGACGGAGTGAAATTTTTTACAAGAACGGGGATGGGCAGGTGTCAGGGAGGTTTCTGTACATATAAGGCCATACGGATAATCATGCGTGAAACAGGGTTGACGTTTGATCAGGTAACCAAACGCGGTGAAGGAACAGAAATACTTAAATCACATTTGTAATGATATTTTTTTCAGAAGGATAATTATGAAAGAGTATTTTTTTGACTGCGCAGTAATAGGCGGCGGCGCCGCAGGAATGGCGGCTGCACTTGAAGTTGAAAAGTCCGGATTCAGAGCCGTAATTGTTGAACGTGAAAATACTCTTGGCGGAATTCTTCTTCAATGCATTCATAACGGTTTCGGTCTTCATGAGTTTAAGGAGGAGCTTTCAGGCCCCGAGTATGCCGGAAATTTTTCTGAAATGATATATGCATCCGGTGTAAAAGTTTTTCTTGAATCAACCGTTATGGAAATCGGAGAAGCACAGGGCAAAATACATGAACTTTACTGTTATTCGGCGGTTTACGGTGTCTTTACAGTCAAAGCAAAGTCAGTGATTCTTGCTATGGGCTGCCGCGAGAGGAACCGTGGAAACATCGGAATACCGGGGACCCGGCCTGCAGGAATAATGACGGCGGGACTTGCACAACGTCTTGTGAACATTGACGGATACATTCCCGGAAAGGAAATTGTCATTGTCGGTTCGGGAGATATAGGACTTATAATGGCGAGGCGGATGACATGGTCGGGATGCAAAGTGCATGCCGTTATTGAAATTCAGCCTTATCCGTCCGGTATTACCAGAAACATTGTTCAGTGTCTGGAGGATTTCAGCATCCCTCTTTACCTCAGCCACATTGTCAGCAGCATCAACGGGAAAGACAGAATTGAATCGGTTGATGTTACTCCTCTCAGGGACGGAATTGCGGATGAAGAAAAAACTTTCAGAATAGGCTGTGATACGCTGCTTCTGTCCGTAGGGCTTGTTCCTGAAAATGAACTTTCACGCAAGGCCGGAATAAGGCTGAATCCGCAGGGCAGCGGACCTTTCGTTGACAGTTATCTCATGACAAGCAGGGACGGGATTTTTGCCTGTGGTAACGTCCTTCATGTTCATGACCTTGTTGATTTTGTCACAAAAGAATCCAGAACGGCCGGAGCAAATGCAGTAAAATATCTGAAATCAGCGCTCAGCGCCCGGCAGTACAAGGTGGTATCCGGTTCCAACGTGCGTTATGTTGTTCCCCAGAAATTTAATTTTGAGGACGTCAGTCAGTTCTATCTCAGAAGCATGATAGTGAAAAATGATGCGCAGATTGAGGTAAAAATAAATAATCATCTCATTAAATCAGTTAAGCAGAATCATGTTCAGCCTTCCGAGATGATAAGCGTTTCGTTAAAAAAGGAAGAGCTGGCAAAAGTAACTTCCGTAAATGATCCCGAACTTGAAATTTCAATAATATGAAAGGTAGCCTATGAAGAAAGAATATATCTGTATTGCATGTCCGGTCGGCTGTCATCTCGTACTTGAAGAAAAATCAAAGGATGACATTAAAGTTACCGGTAACAGATGCAGCCGTGGAGAGAGTTATGCTCGTGAAGAGTATTCGGAACCCAAACGTACTGTTACCGCAACCTGCAGTGCGGACAACGGGCGCATCCCCGTGAAAACAAACAGACCGATCCTGAAAGAACATATTGATTCACTTCTGAAGGAGATTTATTCAATCAACATAGATACTTTGGTTGAACGCGGTGATGTCATTATCAAGAATTATGCGGATACTGGAGTTGACGTGGTCGCAACAGGTTCTTCGGCCGGAAAAATAAAGTCATGAAAACTATCTGCTGTATCACTTTACTCGTCATGTTTGTATTTTTACCGTATGCAGCAGTCATTGCAAGAGATTATTATGATCCGGCAGAAATCAGATTTCCTCTGAATGAAGAAGCCGGCGGTTTTCTTAATTCTTATACGGGAATTCTTGAATACAGCAGCAGCGCCCTGAATCATGATGACTGGGACAGTTTCTACATCAAGGTGACCGGAGCTCCGGTTTTATTTCAGAAGGGTAATTTGTGGGCGTTAAATATATTTTTTTCATCCATTCTGATGAACGGTCCGGTGCGGGAAGAGGAAAAGGCTGCCAATATCGGTAATTTCTGGATGAATGCGGTGCAGTTCGAATATGGAAGCAATCTTCAGTTCCGTATCAGAAGGACTGATTTCGTATATTCCTATTCGCGATCATCCCAGCATCCTTTCCGTGAAAATTATTCGTACGCTGCAAATGATCAGCAGCTGCTGCGGATTCGCCCGGCATATTCTTTTGAAACCGGAAATTTTTCATTTCATCCTTCGCTGACTGCAGGCTACTTTGATCTGTACGGTTTCTGGAAAAGTGATCTCGAAAAGCCGCGTGTTAAATTCATGATTTCTCCGGAAATGGATTCCAGATGGAAACTGTCAGGTGTCATAAACATCTACATTCTTCTGAAAATTGATGCCCTTCAGACATGGACCGGCAATTATGAAACGGATTTTTACGCCGAATCAGGTCTTAAAAAAACCGGAAGTCCGGGGATGGATTTTTTTCTGCAGATGTATCGTACTGAAAATAGTGAAATGCTGGAATCAGCAAAGCATGATGCTTTCTATGCGGGCTTCGGTGTGCGTTTCAGATAGGCAGCAGTTTTGTCCGGCCGGAGTTCAGCTGAATTTTTAACGGCAGTGCAAATGAGAATAACCGCAGCCTGAAGTGAGAATTTGCGGTAGGGAGAAATGTGATTGAGATGATATCTATTCGAAAAATATCCGAAACTAAAATGTCCTCCGTAAATGATCGTTTTAAACCTGGTTCTTTTAAACATTTCTGTAAAGTCAGCTTCATGCAGTATGCGGGGAATGTTCATCGGAATTTATTACCACTCCGGGAGGAAGAAGAATTTCAACACCGGCTTAATCTCCGGTAATCTGTTTTGCAAAATCATGCTGAGGAAACAGTGTTATTATGATTTTTAATTTTTCCCATGAATCCTCATTTTTCACGTAATTAATCAAACTTAGAGAAAAAAGTGAAAAATATAATTCTTATATCCGGCTGTTTTTTCGCTGGTACATTCATTTGCGGAGTATTTATACATTTGTTATCAGACAGATACTGCAGATCTCTGTATATCGCCCCCGGATTAATTCTTTTTCATTTTAAAGCAATTTTAATGAATGTATTTTGAAGATAATAATTATGTTCTTGATTTTATCGCAATATTTTTTTAATGTGAACCGTAATATAAAAATAAGGAGAAATAAATGAAAAAATTATCACTGATTGCAGTTATAATTCTCGGATTAGCTGTTGTTTCATGTTCAAGCGCTTCAAAAAAACCAAGTCCTCTTGAAGGGCAGTGGCAGCAGAAAAACAAAACTATTGCATACAAAAAATTTTCAAAGGCCGGAAAATGGACTCCTGGTCAGTATGTTGTAACCGGTAATTATAATAAAGGAAAAAAAGACTCAATATCCAAAACTACAGTTGTCAGAAAAGAAAAGAACGGCTGGGTCATAGAGACAATATCTACAAGTAAGGACGGAAAAATTACAGGTTCGCAAATGCTTATTTCCGGATATGAGAATGCGGTAAAAACGGGAGACGGATCTAAAATATCTCTTGTATGGATTAAAACTATGGGAGAGGACGGGAAAGTCAACATGATGGAAGGGGAATCTCTGGCAGTGTACAATGTAATGATGAAATCAACTTATGAAGGACTTGTAATCAAGGCAAACAGCTATGTTAAAGCTGAGGCAGTATCTGTTCCGGCTGGAAATTTTCAGGGTTCTACAAAAATTACATCATCCGTGAAAATTCTTTTTAAAACATATAAGGCGACGACTTATCTTCATCCTGATGTGCCTGTCAACGGAGTTATCAAAACTGTTTCTGAAGACGGTGAAGTTCTTTCAGAGCTGTTAGATTACGGATTTGACGGTAAAGCTGTCATTCAGTGACTTTAAACATAAATTTTTGAAAATGAAATCCGGTTTGATCTGATGTCAGACCGGATTTTTTTTATACGGCGCTTATTTTATTTCCAATGTCATGATGACCGGAAAATGATCGGAAATGTCCTTTGTGTCTTCCGAACGGATATGGAAATTTTTTACTTTTATTTTATCCGAATGAATCATGTAGTCAATGGTTCTGTCCGGACCGGAATTGTAATTTGCAAAATGAGTAAAATATTTCTCCCGGTTTTTCTCAAGATCCTTCAGTGAAGGGAGAATGCTGAACCTGTCGTACAGTACTTTTATTTCAGAGTCTTTCTGAAAGTAGGGTTTTTCCTTTTCAGGAAGGAAATCATAACTGTTCCCCGGAGGCAGCAGATTAAAATCTCCCGCAATAATCCAGTCTGCATTTTCAGAATTCTTTTTTGACAGCAGGTCAGAAACATACTGCACCTGCCGCTGCATTGTATCGGATCCCTGTGCGAACGCATCGAGGTGCGTGGACATGAATGAAACCGGTGAACTGTTTTCTACGGGAAACACGGCTTCAAGGATGGCTCTTTTGAACTGAAGGTTTCTTACGACATAGTTATTAGGCATAAGCGGGAGCTGGTATCTTACTGCACTGGTGATTTTGTATTTGGAAATTACCGCAAGTTTCATTCCGACCTTTCCCATGATCTTCGGGTGGGGAACAAACGCGGCCTTCCAGTAGAATGTGTCAGTGTGTGCTGAATATTCAGCCGGAAGAAGTTTCAGAAGTTCACTCATCTGGTCCTGGTAATCAGTGCGCTTTGATTTGTAATCCATTTCCTGAAGAAGAATTATGTCGGGATTTTCATCTGTAATGATTTCAGCGACACGTTTAAGAGTTGCAGCAATGTCGGCAGAAGAAGGGCGTACGTCGGGACCTGATCCATCCCACTCGTCGTAGAAGAAAACATAGTTTTTCCCGGCCATGTACTGAACGTTCCATGAGAGAACCTTGTATTCCTTTCCTTTCTGCAGAACCGGAAGATCATCATTGGAAATGAATTTTTCATTCTGAATTTCCCGCGGATGATATGTTGAAAAATAGAAAGCGGCAAACAGCAGAGGGACAAAGCTCATAATAATCGTCAGAATTTTATATAATTTTTTCATTTTTATCTCCTGTCAGCTGCAACATTATACTGTTCAGAGAGGGTGTGCAACAATTTTTTAACAGTACTTAAGCGCTGTTTACTTGCAGTCAGTTTCGTCCTTTCGTTTTTGCTGTATATAGTGCCTGATTAATTCGAATTGATTAAAAAATTATTAAATTGTTACCTTGTAATTTTGTAAATGATATCTTTTAAATTATCAAAAAACGGGTCAAAAGAATATGTATTCATTTGACCCTCCGGGAAGTGCATAATAGAAAATTTAAATTCTTTTTATGGATATGTAATTATTACATTTCCCTCTTTATCCGTAAATTTATCCTGCATTCTATTCCAATCAATAAATTCTTCATTTCGTAATAATAAAACAATTTCTTTTCTTAATAAATATAAAGCATTTAATAATGTTAAAATACTTGTTTTACTAATTTCAAATTCAAAAGGCTTCTCTATACTCTCTTTTCTTGCTCTAAAATTGTAATTATCAATATAAATGAAGATTTTATCAATTTCCATGTCTTCTTTAAATGTGGTTTCATAGAAATTATGAACAATTTTATTTCTTGCCCTACAATAGTATCCAATTTTTGAGTATGCAGTTTTAAAAATAGCTTCCGTCTTTTTTAGGTATTCTGGTTTTATTGTTAAATTTTTAAAATTAAATATTTTTTCATTAATTTCAATTCCTAGAAAATATAAATACTTATCTTTAATATTGTAAATGCAATTTAATAATAAACAAAACTGAATTTAAATTTCTTCAGTTCTAATT
>JAFGJZ010000112.1 GCA_016928815.1 Spirochaetota bacterium | reverse complement strand
TGATTGACTGATTATAAGTCTGCTAAATTATTGAAAAAAAAGTATCGAGGTAATCCTGTGGAGATCAAAGAAAGAAAATTACAGAATTCTACGGTTGAATTTGAAATATCAGTCCCTGTGGATAGAATTAATGAAGAATATAGCAAAGTAATTAAAAATATTCAACGGACTGCCAAAGTTGACGGTTTCAGGGCCGGAAAGGCACCGTTAGATCTTGTAGAAAAAAAATACAAGGAAAAAGCACAAGAACAGGTTGTTGAAACCATCGTTAAAAACACCTATTTTGAGGCTTTGGATGAGAAGAAACTGCATCCTATAACTCAGCCTAAAATTGACTTTGAAGAATTTAAAATTGACAAAGAGTTCAAATATAAGGCTGTTTTTGAAGTTTTTCCAACTGTTGAACTGAAAGACTATAAAAATATATCTGTGGAAGAAAAACAGGTCGTTGTAAAGGATGATGATGTTAAATTTGAAATAGATTCACTTCGTGACAAGCATGCAACACTGTCTGATAAGGAAAACGGAAGTGCAGCAGAAAAAACTGATCAGGTAAAAGTTAAATTCAGGAGACTTGATTATGATAAGGATTCCAAACCGGAATCAGATCAGAATTTCAGCGAAATGAATGTAATTGCCGGTAAAAGCGATAAAGAATATGATTTTGACGGTTATGTCACCGGAATGAAAAAAGATGAAGAAAAAACCATTAAATTCAAGTATCCAAAGGATTTCCATGTGGAAGATCTTGCAGGCAAAAAAGTCGAATATCTTATCAAGATTGCAGACATTAAAAAAAGAAACATACCTGCTGCTGATGATGAATTCGCAAAAGATCTTGGTGAATATGAAACTTTTGAGGAACTGAAACAGAAAACAAAAGAAAATCTTGAGAAATATACAAGTCAGAAAACAAAAGGTGATGTAAAATCTGAAATTCTAAAAAAGATAATTGAAAAAGCTTCATATGACATTCCTTTATCATTAATTGAATCGGAGAAAAATTCAATTTTCAGCAGAATGCAGCAGAGAATGGGTTTTCAGATCGCTGATAGAAACATTTTTGCACAGGCAATGGGCATGAAAGAGGAAGAATTTGAAAAGCGTCTTGAAGACGAAGCCCTGAACAGCATAAAAACAACAATAACTTTATCAGAAATTGCCAGAGTCGAAAAAATTGAAGTCACAGATGAAGATTACAAGGCATATGTAACGGATTTAAGCGAGAAAAACAAAAAATCATATGATGAAATGCTCAAACTTATTGAACAGAATAAGGCGGAGCAGAATATTAAATCCGAGCAGATATTTGACAAAACCCTTGATTTTATCTATAATAACGCAAAAATAAAAATGCTGTCTCCAATATCAGCTAAAGAGTTTATGGATATAAAATAAATTTTAAAATTTGCTTGTAAAATATATAGAAAATATAAGGATGTTTGTCTGTTGAGATTAACATCCTTTTTTTGTATTCCTTACATTTTCATTATTTTAAAGTGATAAATATGGATTTTTTAATAAAGGATGTTATAATAAATACACAGGCTCTATATTATAGAGTGAATTCTGCCGAAATATATTAGTAATTGAGAGGTTTTAATGGGTTTAGTACCGATAGTTGTAGAACAAACATCAAGAGGAGAGAGATCATACGATATCTACTCCAGATTATTGAAAGATAGAATTATTTTTTTAGGTGAAGGAATAGACGATCATATTGCAAGTCTTATAATTGCCCAAATGCTGTTTCTTGAAGCAGAAGATCCGGAAAAGGACATTTTTCTTTACATAAATTCACCGGGCGGAGTAGTTACATCAGGTCTTGCAATTTATGATACAATGCAGCTGATAAAATGCGATGTTGCAACACTTTGCGTTGGACAGGCTGCATCAATGGGAGCATTTCTTCTTGCTTCAGGTGCTGAAGGAAAAAGATCCGCTCTGCCCAATTCAAGAATCATGATTCACCAGCCTTCCGGCGGATTTCAGGGTCAGGCATCCGATATTGAGATTCATGCACGTGAAGCTCTTTTTACAAAACAGAAACTGAATGAAATTCTTGCAAAACATACTGGAAAAACACCTGAACAGATTGAAAAAGATTCTGACCGTGATAATTTCATGACAGCTCAGCAGGCTCTTGATTATAAACTCATTGATAAAATTATGGATAAAAAATAGAAATTCTTCTGAAATTGATTATATTATAATAATTCGTTCATGAAGAAATCTTGCTGAAGATTACATATTTTAAAAGGTATTCTTTTAAGGAGACAAAATGGCTAAAGGCAAAAAAGACGATACAACAAAAGATGAAAAACTGAAGTGTTCATTCTGCGGAAAAAGTCAGGACATGGTCAAAAAACTCATTGCCGGTCCTAATGTATACATCTGTGATGAATGTATTGATCTTTGTACTGAAATAATTGATGAAGATATTGAATCAGGCGGAATCGCTTCCAGCCTTAAAGATCTTCCTAAACCTGCATCAATTAAAAATGTTCTCGATGAATACGTAATCGGGCAGGATGAAGCCAAGAAGATACTTGCTGTTGCCGTTTATAATCATTATAAACGTATATTCAACAACATGCAGATAAAAAAAGATGATGTGGAACTTGAGAAAAGCAACATACTTCTGATAGGACCCACAGGGACCGGTAAAACTCTTCTTGCCCAGACACTGGCAAAACTTCTGCGTGTTCCTTTCGCAATCGCAGACGCAACTTCTCTTACCGAGGCCGGTTATGTCGGGGAAGATGTTGAAAACATACTTTTAAGACTCATCAGAAATGCTGACGGAGATATAAAGCGTGCTGAAATGGGTATTATTTATCTTGATGAAGTGGATAAAATTTCAAGAAAATCAGAAAACAGATCCATTACACGTGATGTTTCAGGTGAAGGCGTTCAGCAGGCCCTTTTAAAAATTATAGAGGGAACTGTTGCCAATGTTCCTCCCCAGGGCGGGAGAAAACATCCTCATCAGGAATTTATGACGATCGATACTAAAAATATACTTTTCATCTGCGGCGGCGCTTTTGTCGGTCTTGAAAAAATTATAGAAAGCAGAATATCCACAAAATCAATAGGTTTCGGTGCTGATGTTAAAAGTAACAAACATCACGGAAATACGGAACTTTTAAACAAAATGGAATCAGACGATCTTGTTAAATTCGGTCTAATTCCCGAATTTGTCGGAAGAGTACCGGTTGTTGCTGCACTTGGTGATCTCGACAAGGAAGCCCTTATTAAAATACTTACTGAACCGAAAAATGCTCTTCTTAAACAATATCATAAAATATTTTCACTGGAAAATGTTGAAATCGAGTTTAAGAAAGACGCAATTGAAGAGATTGCATCAATTGCCATTAATCGGGAGACGGGTGCAAGGGGACTTCGATCTGTTATTGAGAGAATAATGCTTGATCTCATGTTTGATATTCCGTCATCAACAAATGTTCACAAGGTAATTATTGACAGGAATGTCGTTAAAGGTGAAAAAGCACCTGAAATAAAATACGTTAAAGAAGAAAAATCCGCATAATACAGGACCAATATGAAGAAAACTGTCGATGAAACAAAAAAATATCCACTGCTGCCTTTGCGGGATGTAATTGTATTTCCGCATATGGTAATTCCCCTTTTTGTCGGCAGAGAAAAATCCATTAATGCTCTTGATGAAGCAATGAAAAACGACCGGTTTATTCTTCTGGTTACACAGAAAGATGCCGCCGTATCAGAACCTGAACAGAACGATATCTATGAGATTGGAACATTGTGTGAAGTTCTTCAGATGCTGAAACTTCCAAACGGTACGATTAAAGTTCTTGTGGAAGGAATCAGCAGAGCATATATCGAAAATTTTTCTGATACTAAAGACAGTTTTTATGCACAGATAAAACTAATAGATAAGAATGTGGACAAACCTGATAATTTTGAAGAGCTTAAATCTGGACTGCTTGAAATATTCGAAAAATATCTTACAATCAGTAATAAAATCCCCAAAGAAGCCCTTACTACAGTTAAAAATATTGAGGAAATCTCTCATTTTACAGATGTAATCGCATCACATATTTCAATGAGACTTGATCTTAAACAGATTCTCATTGAAACAGGTGATCCATATGAAAGAGTTAAGCTGCTTAAGGATTTCATTTCCGGAGAAATTGAAATTCTTGACATTGAGAAAAAAATTCATGGAAAAGTCCGTAAACAGATGGAGAAAACCCAGAAAGACTACTACCTTAATGAACAGATTAAAATTATCAGAAAAGAACTTGGCAGCGATGACGGGCTTGATGAAATTGAAGAACTTACAAAATCCATAGAGGATAATAAACTTTCAAAAGAAGCCAAAACAAAAGCCGTAAAAGAAATTAAGCGGCTTGAAAAAATGCCGCCTATGTCAGCAGAATCTTCAGTAGTCAGGAACTACATTGAATGGCTTAGAGATATTCCATGGAATTTTAAAACAAAAGATAACCGTGACATTGATTTTGCTGAATCAGTTTTAAACAAGGATCATTACGGTCTTGAGGAAGCAAAAGAAAGAGTACTTGAATTTATAGCTGTAAGGCATTTATCCAAAAAAGTTAAAGGTCCAATAATATGTTTTGTCGGCCCTCCGGGAGTAGGTAAAACATCTCTGGGACGGTCTGTTGCAAGAGCTTTAGGGCGGAAATTCGTCCGTATTTCTCTTGGAGGAGTCAGGGACGAGGCGGAAATACGCGGTCATAGAAGAACCTATGTCGGTTCCATGCCGGGAAAAATTATACAGGCAATGAAAAAAGCCGGTACTGTAAATCCAGTTATCCTTCTGGATGAAATAGATAAAATGTCTACTGACTTTAGAGGTGATCCTTCTTCCGCATTGCTTGAAGTACTTGATCCGGAACAGAATAACACATTTGTTGATCATTTCATTGAAATTCCATATGATCTTTCAGAAGTACTGTTTATCACAACAGCAAATGTTCAGCACAATATTCCGGTGCCACTTCAGGATAGAATGGAGATTATTGAAATTACAAGTTATACTGAATTTGAAAAACTTAATATCGCAAATCAGTACCTGATTCCCAAACAGATAAAGGAAAACGGCATAAGTAACGGAAACATACTGTTTTCAGATTCAATTCTTTTCTACATAATCCGTCACTATACACGTGAATCCGGAGTAAGAAACCTTGAAAGAACCATAGGAAAAATTTGCCGTAAAACAGCATGCGAGGTGGTAAAATCCGGTGAAAATCATGTTGTTGAACTTACCAAAGAAAAAATTCATTCCTTTCTCGGTCCGATTAAATTCAAATATGGTGAAACCGAAAAAACCAGTGAAATCGGACTTGCCAACGGTCTTGCATGGACAGCAGTGGGCGGCGATGTAATGCAGATAGAAGCTTCACTTATTAAAGGGAAGGGCTCCCTGATGCTCACCGGAAAACTCGGTGAAGTCATGCAGGAATCCGCGCAGGCTGCTTTTACCTACGTTAAGTCAAATATCGACATTTTCAATATAGATGAAAATATCACCAAAGAATATGACGTTCACCTTCATGTACCGGAAGGCGCAATTCCCAAGGACGGACCTTCTGCAGGCATTACCATGGCAGTAGTAATCGCATCTCTTCTAAGCAAGATTCCGGTTAAGTATGACGTAGCAATGACAGGTGAAATTACTTTGAGGGGAAAAGTTCTGCCTATCGGCGGACTTAAAGAAAAAATACTTGCAGCTCACCGGGCAAAAATAAAGCATATAATTATTCCTGATGATAATGTCAAGGATCTGGAAAAAATTCCTGATAATATCAAGAGTGAAATATCAGTTCACCCGGTTACTAAAATGAATGAAGTTCTGTTTCTCTCTCTGGAAAAACCTGAAGTTTTATTTAAAAATTCAGACAATACTGATAAATTTAATGACCATATTTCCACCGGGAAACAGACAGTAGATACTGATAAGATTACTGAAAACATTTAATAAAACAAGTCACATGTTCTGTTTCAGTTCTTTTTTACTACAATAAGGAGCTTGTTCGAATTTCCATGATAAGGATCCTTTAAATTGGATGAAAAAATTTCTTTAATACTGAATCCGTTATCATTAATAATTTTTGTTATTTCCTCTTTTTTGAATGCTCTCATAATATGGGTATCTTCAAGAAGATCTGTATTTCCATCCCTGTCAGTAATGTGATAATTATATTTTACATTTACAATTGTCGGGGAAATAGTCTTGAGTTTAAATCCTCTTTCTCTGATAATTTTCGTACCGTTCTGTATTGTGGTTGAAACACGTGCTACGTCTTTTTCCCTTATTTCAAGAAGGGGGAAAGCATTCCATACTTCAAAAATTCCTATTCCTCCGTTTTTTAATGCACGCCAGGAATTCCAGAAAACAGAATCAATTTCTTCATTTGTTAAAAGATAGTTCATGGATCCGAAAATACTGTAAATGAGATCATATTTTTCATAATAATCAAAGTCTTTCATATCCGCTTCTATAAATTCAATACCGGAAATACATCTTGAAACGGCGGTCATTATCATATCCGAACTGTTGTCAAGTCCGGTACAGGCATATCCCATTTTTGCAAATTCATTTATATGCTCACCGCTACCGCAGCCTATATCAAGTACTGATCCGTTTCCTCCCGACGGAAGGTAGGACTTGATGAAGGAAACATCAGCCTGTATGTTTCTTGATTTATTTTCAATCTCGAAATAAAATTCCGCAAGTTCATGATATAATTTCATCAGCAGCTAAACAGAAACGGGAATTTTGTTGTGATAAATGTTTCATGGTAACTTGTCATTTCCGAGGCGCTTTCTATGGACATAAGTTTTTCAACGAGCGCTTCACATTCCTCAATTGTCACGGAACGGATGACCCTTTTTACCTGATACATATATGCTGAACTCATGGACAGATTTCTGAACCCGAGCCCCAGAAGAACCATTGTATAACGAGGTTCTCCGGCAATTTCACCGCAAATGGAAAGATCTTTCCCGGTTATAGCAGCCTGCCGGGTTACGGATTTTAACAGTCTGAGTATTGCAGGATCCAGCGGATTATATAAATACGCAACTTTTTCCCCAATCCGGTCTACCGCAAGAGTATATTGAACAAGATCATTTGTACCAATAGAAAAGAAATCTACATATTTGCCTAATACATCAATGTTTAACGCTGCAGAAGGCACTTCAATCATTATGCCAATAGGAACATTCTCCGCAAATGGCAGGCCTTCCTGTTGAAGTTCATATTTCACCTGTTCGATTATATCTTTGGCTATAAATATCTCATCAAGAGTGGTTATCATCGGAAACATGATTTTAACATTTCCATAGACACTGGATCTTAAAATTGCTCTTAACTGCGTAACGAAAAGATTTTCATTTGCAATACTGAAACGTATAGCTCTGCATCCCAAAAACGGGTTTCTTTCCCTATAATCCTCATTTGCACCAAAAATTTTATCACCGCCGACATCGATCGTCCGGATTGTTACCGGCTGAGGGCTGAAGTATTCTACTACTTTCCTGTAGCCCTCAAGCTGGGTTTCCTCATCAGGAAGACTTTTATCAAGAAATAAAAATTCTGATCTGAATAGACCAATACTGTCCGCACCATGGTCCTTGATTACAGCCATCTCCTCCGGCAGTTCAATATTTCCCAATATTCCAATTTCAACATCATTAATAGTTTTTGCGGGAAGATGCGTAAGTTTGGAAAGTTCACGTTCAAGAAGAAGTAAATCCTGCTGATGACTGATGTAGCTGATAACTTCCTCATTGGAAGGATTAATTAAAACTTTTCCCCTGACCCCGTCAACTATTACGGAATCACCGTTTTTAATTGACGATGTTCCTTTAATTGTTCCCACTATTGCAGGAATTTCCAGTGCACGTGCAAGAATTGCGGTGTGAGAAGTACGGCCTCCCTTATTTGTAACAAAAGCCAGTGCATGATCCCTGTTCATGACGGCTGTATCAGAAGGTGTCAGATCCTCGGCAAAGATAATTACATCTTCTTTCAAATCAGCAAGAGATTCATGTTCAATTTTTTGAAGATTTTTAATAAGTCTTTTATGAATATCGGAAATGTCGATAATTCTTTCCCTTAAATAAACGTCATCTATAGAATCAAGACTTTTAATCAGTTCCAGGGATATATCATTAAGTATCCATTCAACATTACGCATTTCTGAATTAATGGAATCAATCGCTTTTGTAATAATTGCGGGGTCTTCCAGTACCATAAGATGGCTTGAAAAGATATCAGCCATATCAGAGGAAAGACTATTGGCAACCTGCTGCTGGATTGCCATAATTTCCTGTTTGGTTTTATTTACAGCATTCTGAAGACGTGTTTTTTCAAAATTAATTTCTTCTTTTGAAATTTTGTACTTTGGTATGACTATATTGACACCTTTATAAATATAGGCTTTTCCAATACGTATTCCCGGTGAAGCAATTATGCCTGAAATTTCTTTTTGTGCCATATTATCCCGTATAATCCGAATATTTTAGGTATTTAGATTATATTTTATTTTTTAATATGTCAAGTTTTAATTAAGGAAATGACGGACCGAATTCCATACCT
>JAFGJZ010000007.1 GCA_016928815.1 Spirochaetota bacterium | reverse complement strand
CGCAATGGCCGACGGTTCAATCGCTCCGGAAGAACAGAAAATACTTGATGATGTAAGAACTGTTTATTTTTCTGATAATTCGGTTTAGGTTTTCCATTGTATTATCCAGTTTTTATTTGAATTAATTGTATTTAAGATAATAGTATATTGATATTCTGAATAGTTATTCATAATATCAATTATGCTATTATCTTTTTCTCTATATAATTTATCTATCATTATCGAAAGAATCAGAGAAACAGAAAGTTTGCAAAAATTACGTGTATCAATAAAAATCTCATATTCCGTATCAGATAATATAATATGAAATGCTTTATAAACCAGAGCATCATTTGAATTCTGATATTTTATAGATTGATTCAGTTTGACTTCAGCAAATTTTAATGAAAATTCAAATAAAAGTTTTTTTATTAAATCGCTTCGACTGATTTTAAGTTCTGCTGATATTTTATCTATTTTGCTTTTTGTATTGGAATTTACATTAATAGTGGTATGTATCATTTTTTCTCCTTTTATCTATACCTATATAACGTGATAAAAGGAGAAAATTTTAAAATTTTTTGCCTGTTTTTAGAAAATTAATATTATCTATGTTTTCTAAAATAATCTATCAGCTTATTTGTAGAAGAATCATGTTTTAATTCTGTTTCCGCTGATAATTCAGGAATTATTTTTTCTGCAAGAATTTTTCCCAGTTGAACTCCCCATTGATCAAAAGAAAAAATATTCCAAATAACTCCCTGGCAGAATATTTTATGTTCATACATGGAAATCAGTTTTCCCAGAATATAAGGTGTTAGTTTTTCAGCCATAATGCTGTTTGAAGGTCTGTTGCCTTCAAATGTTTTATGCGGAATAAGGCTTTCGGATGTTCCTTCAGCTTTTAATTCCTTTGCTGTTTTTCCAAATGCCAGTGCTTCAGGTTGAGCAAAAAAATTAGACATAAATTTGATGTGATGGTCGCCGACCGGATTTTGGGATTTTGCGAATCCTATGAAGTCACATGGTATTAATTTTGTGCCCTGATGAATAAGCTGATAAAATGCGTGCTGTCCATTAGTCCCAGGTTCTCCCCAGATTATCGGACCGGTCTGATATTTAACTTTTTTGCCGTCTTTAGATGTTGATTTTCCGTTTGATTCCATATCTCCCTGCTGAAAATATGCAGGAAATCTGTGCATATATTGATCATATGGAAGAATACAATGACTTTCAGCTCCAAAAAAATTATTATACCAGATTCCTATCAAGGCCATTATGACCGGTATGTTTTTCTCTATAGGTTCATTCCTGAAATGCATGTCCATATCATGGAATCCTTTTAATAGATTCATGAAATTTTCATATCCGATTGAAATCATAATCGGTAGTCCAATTGCAGAAGTTAATGAATATCTTCCTCCGACCCAGTCCCAGAACTCAAACATGTTTTCAGTATCAATTCCGAATGCTGATACAGCGTCAGCATTTGTGGAGAGTGCAACAAAATGTTTTGCAATTGATGCCGGATCATGCAGTTTATCAAGAACCCATTTTTTAGCAGTTTCAGCGTTAGTCATCGTTTCAAGTGTTGTGAAGGTTTTAGATGCAACGATAAAAAGTGTTTCTTCAGGATCAATATCGATTATTGCTTCGGAAATATGAGTTCCATCAATGTTGCTCACAAATTTTAATTTAAGATTTCTATCAGAATAAGGTTTCAAACTCTCCGTAACCATTACCGGCCCCAGATCTGATCCGCCTATACCGATATTTACAATATTTTTAATAGGTTTTCCAGTATGTCCTTTCCATTCACCTGTTCTGATTTTATTTGAAAATATTCTCATTTTTTCAATTACAGCATTTACTGCAGGCATTACATTTTCGCCGTCCATTATTACTGGAGTATTGGATACATTTCTTAACGCAACATGAAGAACTGCCCTGTTTTCCGTTTCGTTTATTTTGTTTCCGGTAAACATTTTTTCTGCTTCTTTTTTTAAATCGCATGCTTTGGCGAGATTAAATAGAAGCTCCATTGTTTTGTCTGTAAGTCTGTTTTTTGAAAAATCAAAATAGATATCGTTTTCCTTAATAGAAAACTTTTCAGCTCTATCTGCATCTTTTTCAAATAGATCTTTTAAATGCAGAGTTTTAATTTTTTCATAATGTTTTGTCAGTTCTTTCCATTCTTTTAATTCAATAGGGTTTTTTGCCATTTTTTTCTCCACTTCAATCAGGAAACAGGTTATATGGTTAATGAATAAAGACTGATAAATTAATGTCAAGTTTAAATATTATGATCAGAAATAGATTTTACGGTTTAAACCGGACATTCTTTTTACCTTCCGGGAACATGCCTTTAAAAATATATCTTCATTTGCAAATATAACGATACGGTTTTTTGCTCTCGTTATTCCTGTATAAATCAGTTCTGATGTCAGAACCGGAATGTCATCCGGTGGAATCACCATAAGAATATCTTCGTATTCGCTTCCCTGACTTTTGTGTATTGTCATGGCAAATACCGTTTCATAATTCTTAAGCTGAAGAGGATTATATGTTCGATATTGAAGTACATTGTTTCTGTTATCTTCAAAATAAACTTTTAATAGTCCTGTTGCTTCATCTCTGAATGTTATCCCGATGTCTCCGTTAAAAAGATTTAATGAATAATCATTGGTTTGTATAATTACAGGTTTGAGGTGATAAAATTGCTTTTTTGTATTAATTTTTCTGTTTTCATGAAGTATTTTTTCTATATATTCATTGATAATTTCCGTACCGAAAAGTCCCTTTTTTACTGCGCATAATATTTTAAATTTTTTAAACAGCATGAATGCTTCGTCAACAGTTTTACTTTCAAAGTATTTAACGTAGCCGTTAAGTAAATTTTCTGTAAAAACTGTTTTATGCAGCATTTCCTGATTTTCCTTAATATAATCCTGATGGTTTTTTCTGATTGGTACTGATGTAAACATTACATTTTTTTCTGCATTAGACAAGATAAGTTGCTGTATTTCATCAGTCTGCCTGTCCCTGATTAAAGAAGCATATTTTCCAATTCCGGAAGTATCGGAAAAACGGTGGCTTTTTGTTAAGAATATGATGTTTTTATGAATACTTCCGCAGTCGGCAGAAACAGGTGTTTTAAACTCTGTTTCCATGATGGAATTGTAATTTGTGAGTATTTTCTCTGAAATGTTTTCCGCAGGAAAGGCGCAGATGTCCCCGAGTACAGAACCAGCTTGAACTGAAGCAAGCTGGTCCTTGTCACCAAGAAAAATAACATGCATCTTGTCAGACAGAGCTGTAATAAATTTATACATTAATGCGATATCCGTCATTGACGTTTCATCAATTATAATTATGTTATACGGCATTTTATTTCTGCTGTTGTACTTAAAGAATGCGGAGTTTTTAATGGAACCCAACAGCCGATGAAGAGTGAAGCTTTTTCCCGGTATAAAATTTCTGTACTCATCCACCGGCGGATACCATTGCTTAATATTTTCCAGTGCGGTTATTACAGAATTATGCAGGTGTGCTGCAGCTTTTCCTGTAGGTGCAGTCAGCGCGATTCTGGGTTCAATATTTTTGTTTAAAAGCTGTTCTATTAATAATAAAAGAATTTTAACGACTGTTGTTGTTTTACCAGTTCCGGGTCCTCCGGAAATGAATGACAGTGAGTTAATGCAGCTGTTTACTGCCGCAATTTTCTGGAAATCAGGCTCTGATTCTCCGTTTGTAAACAATTTATCGGCATTTTTCCTAAGCAGTTCAAGATTGATTTCCGGAATGGCAGCAGCAATGGATTTCAGCTTTTCAGCCAGTATTTTTTCATATTGATAATACTTTTGAAAGTATAATTTCTGATTTTCATAAATAAGAGGAAGATATTCTCCCGGCTTGCCAATGATCCTGCTTCTGAAAAAAAGCTTTTCCAGTTCTGTAATATCCGGAATATTCTGTTTAATAGCAGTTTCAATTCCATCTGATTCATTACTGATTGAAAAATCATAGCATAAACTTCCTTTGCATAATGCATTGCTTGTGAGCATTATTGAAAGATAAATCTGTTTGCTTTTATCGGCTGATTTTCCGATTAAATATTCGGCAAGATTAATATCTACAGGTTTAAATATTCCTTCCTTATGTAATGAACTGAATTCGTGCGGGAAATTTGTATAAATATTTTTCATTTCAGATTTTCCTGTTTTAGAAGATTCATGAAATTATTCAGAAACAGTTTATCAGGTTTGTCAAAATACACGCCGTTCATGGAAGTGTTTTCTTTTTTAATTCCCCTTACGAAAAAGTAAAATACACCGCCGAAATTTTTTTCATAACTGTAGTTCACAATCCGGTTTTTTAGATATTTATCTGCAGCAGCCGTATAAATGAGATATTGAAGGTAATATAGATGCTGATCCATTGCTGATTTGATATTTAGCCGAGTGTAATCACTTACATTGGATCCCAAATAATTTGTTTTCCAGTCAAGAATGTAATATTTACCGTTTATGTGGAATATAAGGTCAATGTATCCTTTTAAAAAGCCCGATATATCACTGAAATTTAATGAAGAATCTTTACCGAAATCAGGGTATTGCATATTTACTGTGTTTATAATTTTTTCAGCAGAAATATTTAATATTGGGAAATAAAATTCAATTTCATTCCTGTAGTCCTTATTTGATAACTGTGATAAACTGAAAAAATTTATTCCGTCAGACATTTTAAATTTAAGTACATTATCTATCATCTGAAGTATTGTATCCAGGTGAATTTCATCAAAATTATATTTTTGAAGCGTTTTAAGAACTTCAGGTTCATGATTATCCGGATTGTTAAAATTTATACTTTCAAATATTTCATGTATGCAGTTTCCTCCTTTTGCACCGGGAGGGAATTCCGCAAGATTAATATTTTCCGGTTCAACATCATCAGGTTCGGATAATTTTTCCGGATAATGATTATGTGTGCTTTTGTTTGATGATGACAGATAGGAGTAGCTGGTAATTCTCCAATTATCTTTAATTATTCTTTGGTTTTTCAGAAAAGAAAACTGTTTCCCGGGTTTGATGCTTATGGAATCCGAAGGAAATATTTCACTGCTTTCAATAATAATTGATTCTTGTGAATGCATTGAGAATTCTTTAAGATGCTGTCGGATCTGCTCATTGGAAATATCTTTCAGCGCAACGGATGATTGATTCAGGTATTTTGTATAATCAGGATAAATTTTCTTCAGATAAAAATAATCGGTTATCTGGAATGATTGCTTGAGGCTTCCTGAACTTAACTTTCCGAAAATAATGTAATTTTTATATTTTGCGCGCGTAAGTGCTACATATGCAAGTCTCATGCTTTCAGAAATAATTTCTTTTATATATTCCGGATTTTCTGAATCATCTTCATCGAAGCTGAGTATTGAATTACCTTCGGTATCGTGAAATGAATACATCTGCTGGCCTTTTCTTGTTAATGAATCTTTCCATAAAAACGGAATGAACACGATATTGTATTCAAGTCCTTTGCTTTTGTGAATTGTACATATCTGAACTGCATCATCATCAGATTCAAGACGAAGTGTGTTTTCACTTCTGCTGTTTTCATCGAAAATCTGTGAATGAAACCATGATAACAGAGAAGATATTCCGGAAGCTGCTTCTTTTTCACGTATGTGAATCAGTTCTGAAAGATGAAGGTAGTTGGTAATTTTTCTTAAGCCGTTATTCTGAGATGCAAGATTCTGTTTTACGTTGTTCTGTTTTAAAAAATTTTTAAACATTGCAATGAAACCGGAATTTTCCCAGATTTTGTTATAATTCTGGAGATTTAGAAGAATTTCATGCAGAAGATCCTCATTTGTTTCAAGCCTTTCGAAATCGCTTAATGAATAATTAAAAGCCGCAGTCGTCAATGCAGTGAAATATCTGTTCCTATCGGAAGGATAGGCAATTGAATTGAGAATATAATATAATTCCACCGCTTCAGCTGTATCAAATATATTTTTTTCACTTTTTATTACGGAATTAATTCCGTACTGACTAAGACTGTTTTTTATGCGTTCTCCCTGTTTATTTGTGCGCACAAGAACAGCAATATCCGAAGGTGTAATTTTTTGCGGAGAACTGCTGATTTCAAAATACAGTTGTTGCGATAAGGATTTCTTAAGAATTTCCGCGATTTTACCGGCACAGTATTCCGTGCTCCTTTCCTCAAGTTTTTCCGTATTGTATTCATCCAGGTCATCAAAAAATATAATTGAAGTACCTGAAATGTTTCTTCCGTCCTCAATCAGGTGATTATTTTGAATTATATTATTGTTTTGTGTATATGTAATTTCCGGTGTAATAAACGGGTCTTTTCTTGAAAAAAAGACATTTACTGATTTAACTATCCGTTCGTGTGATCTGTAGTTTTCATAAAGCGTGTAAATGTTTTCTGTATAATTTTTACTCCTGAGATAAGCGCTCAGGTCTGCTCCGCGGAAATTATATATTGACTGTTTAGGGTCACCTATAAAAAAAAGCAGATTGTCCGTTTTACGGCTGTTGAAAATGACATTAAAGATCTCAAGCTGCAGCATGTCTGTATCCTGAAATTCATCTACCATTACTGCAAAATACTTCCGTCTCACCGCTTTAATAAAATTTTCTGAATTAGATCCTTTTACGGCATCATATATTTCATTCAGCAGATCCGAATAAGTCCTTATCTGAAGAGCTGCTTTCCTTTTAGACAGTTCAGATTTATAATATTCAGTGAATTCAATCTTAAAATTATGATTCAGCTGCACGCCTGCAGATGCATGTGCATTGATTAAAGGGAGTAATTTTTCACATTTAGAAAAAAATTCTTCATGAGGGTATTCATAATTTTTATTCAGTGCGGATAATATGTGATTTTCAGAAAAATAATTAAATGACTCGGATGCATAAATAATTTTATTAACTGTAAGATTATCGGAATTTTTTAATGAACTCAGAGCTGCTGTATGCTTTTGAATGGTTTTATCTCTCAGCCTGCCGGCGTTGTAAGCTTTTCTGTTTTGAATAAAATACATTTCGATCATTGACAGGTTCGTTTTCTGAAGAATACTGATTGCTTCCGACAGTAATTTTTCCGAAATTTTTGAATAATTTACCGGTTTATACAGCTGTTTGATTTTTAGAAACGGTTTATTTTCAATTTCATTGATAATATTCTGAAGAATTTTTCTGTTGTCTTCAACATTTTTCTTTTTAAGTATAATATCAAGATAATCCAAATCAGTTTTATAGAATTTCCTGCGTAAATAGTCATTTATAATTTCATTCTGAATATCCTTAATATCTGTCTGAAGTCTTGATGAAAACATTGCCGACCCTTCAAAAGCGTTTTCGGTTAAGATTCGCTGACAGAATCCATGAATGGTAAAGATTGAAGCTTCATCAAAATTTCTAAGTGAGTATTCAAGAATTGCCTTCCGTCTTGTAAAAACATTTTCATCAATAATACTGTCTTTAACTAATTTTGCAATCAGTGGATCACAATCCGGCTGTGACAGACATGCTTCAGGATGTCTAAATGAATTATATGCTTCTGTCAGTTTTCTGAAAATTCTATCGCGCAGTTCCGCTGTTGCGGCTTTTGTATAAGTAACTACAAGTATTTTCTCAATGCTGATGTTTCCGGGTGATTCAAGTAAAATGCGCAGATATAATCCGGTAATATTATATGTTTTGCCTGTACCGGCACTTGCTTCAATCAGATTTGAACCTTTCAGCGGACAGTTGAGGATGTCAAACTTAATCATATAATTATCTTTCCCCGTTTTGTTTCGAATTTAATAAAACAGGTTCTGTTATTTTTTTTGCAAGCTGTATAAATCTGTCACTGTATTCTGATAAATCCGGATTAAACAGGTATGATATATAATTACAGCTGAATTCGCCTGTTTTCTGCTGATAATTATAATATTTGGAAGCGGCAAGGTTAAAACATTTTTCTTTTTCACTATTGGGTTTTATAATATGTGATGAATATTCCAATGCTGTTTTAAGAAAAAAAGGTACAGGATGTAATATTCCTTCAATGTAGATTTCGGCCAGATTTTTTAAATATTTATCTGCATATCCGTCTGAAAGTGAAGTAAAAATAATGTGATCAGATAAATCAATTATTCTTGATATTCCTTTTCCTGTTTTATGACAGCAGAAAGCATGCCTGATGAATGTATCCATATAATCACGATCCCATTTTTTTTCCCTGTATATAAGATTACCTTCTTCCGGAATCATACTGTTGTCCGCATTTATTGTCAGCTCGTAGTGTTTCCCGTATGTTTTAACCTGAATTTCCATCGGGCTGCAGTTTATGTACTTGCGGTATTCTGGCAGATACCCCTTGATTTCACTAAAAAGCTTTTCAGATACGTCAACAAAATCCCTAAGCTGATGTCTGCCGAGATTTTGCGGCGGGAATGAACCTGTTTTCAAAAGATAGTCATGATTGATTTTCTCATTTCGGCTTAATTTATCAATACTGAATTCAAGCAGCTGTAAATTTTCCGAGAATTCCAGCCCGAATGGTTCTTCATTGCTCAGATTGAAGGAAGTACTTTCAAAATATATTCCTAATCTTTTCTGCAGAAAATATCTGGAAGGATTAATAAAAAAAGATATAAAATCGGCAAGTGAAATATCAAGCAGATCAGACGGAATAATGTTTTCCGGATTAAAAACATCATTCCTGGCAGCCGGCATTTCGTCAGATATCAGCATTTTGCAGTTTTCTGAAGAGTAACTGAAGAAACGGTTGTCTGAAGCGTTGAAGTATTTTTCCGAAAAACCATGAAGACTGTGGTCCCTGACAAGCATTTGACGGATTTCCGCATTATTTATGAAAAAATTATCATCTATATAATTGATTAATTCATTCACAGGTACGGCCGGTGGAAATACTGCATCATCAATGGCGCTTCTGCCTAAATAACTTACATAAAAAATGTCTCCGGCGGAAATTAAATTTTCAAGAAAAAGATACCGGTCATCATTTTTTCTTGAACGGTCGCCGAATTTCCTGTTTTTAACTGAAAGATCAAAAGATAACGGTTTATCCATAGAAGGAAATACTCCGTCATTAAGTCCAAGCATCGCAATTACTTTAAACGGTATGCTTCTCATTGGCAGAACCGCGCAGAAGGTAACACGGCCGTCAAGAAACCCGAAGGATACTCTTTCACCTGTAAATATATTATCCAGAAGATAAATTATAATTTCAAAGTTAACTTTTTCTTTGTGACTTGAGTTTTCATGGCTGTTTTTCAAATTATCGAGCTGTGTACGTATTTCATTAAACTGCACTGCATTTTGCGCATTTTCATGGAAAACTGAATCGGGTATGCTTTTAATAAATTCAATCCATTCAGGAATTGTTTTTTCAGTTTCTGTTTCGTCGGAAATATATTTCAAGGTTTTAATATAATCAATAAAATTTCCGAGTGTTTCTACATCAATATCCTCTATTTCATTAAAAGGTAATATGCCGAACAGCAATTCATTTTCATCAGACATTACAGTCATTCCGGATAAAAATCTTTCAACTGCGGTATTCCAGGAGTTTTCATCAAATTCTATGCCGGTAGTTCTTTTTCTGAAATCTGAATCCGTTCCCCAGCATGTTGCGCTTAATCCCGTTTTGATTTTAAGTTTTTCGATATCATCATCTGAAATGCTGAATTTCTGTTTGACACTGTTTTTCTGGAGAATGTCAAAAATTCCGGCGGAAGTGAATCTGTTCTGTCGGATTCTCAGAATATCCATCAGGGTTTCGGTAATCTCAAAACTTTTTTTGAGATTAAGATCCGCAATTGAATACGGGATCAGTCCGTTTTCGGAAGACCCGGAGAAAACAGCTTCAATATAGGGAGCATAACTTTCAATGTCCGGGGTCATGACAAGAATGTCGCGTGGAAAAATATCTTCACGTGTATTCAGTATTTTAAGAAGGTTATCATAAAGAATCTCTATTTCCCGCTGTATGCTGTAGCAGGAATGTATCTGAACTGAAGTGTCCTCCGGTTCGATTATTTCCTTCCGTGAATCTGTCCGGTTTGTCCGGAGAAGTATATCATTCTTGATTTTTTTTAACAGTGAATCAGGATATGTTTCTACAAAGGAAATATTATCCGTATCGGCAAAATCGGTATCGCTGAATTTTTCCATGAGCATTGATTGAAATTCAAGTCCGAGCTGACCGAATGATGACAGCAGAGTATTACCGGTTTCATAGTGCTGAAAATCAAATTCTGAATCTGTGCCTGTCTTCTGTTTGATTTTAGAAATATCCTTTACAGATTTATCATAATACCAGAAATCACGGCATGGATTTAAGAGAAAAAAACTGACCGGTATGAACTGCGATACCGCATTGATTATCTCCAGATAATATGAAGGTATCGTGCTGACTCCGAAAATGGAAATTCTTTCAGGAAGATACTGTTTAACATTTTCTGAAATCATAAAGTTAATTATTTCTTTCTGAAGAACAGCCCTGTCTGTAAATCCGGCTTTTACAGCATCTGTCCACAAATCCGCCTGCCATTCATCCACTTCTTCAAGAGGAGTCCATTTTCCGGCATATTGAATTTCTTTTTTCCCTTCGTTCCATTTCAGAATCATGTCAGTGCGGTAAATTGAATACTGATCGTAAAGATCCGATATCTTTTCAGAAAGCTGCCATGTCTTCAGGCTGTTCCCGTGGCAGTAAGTACTTACCTCAGTTGAATATTTTTCTGGATTTGAACTTAGCAGATTAAATATTTCCCAGCATATCGTTTTTTTATCTGCAATTCGGTTTAGTTCTTTTTTGAAGGGAAGACGGACAGCTAAATCATTAAAAAATGAATTGGGATACTGGTATTTGAAATTTGCCCAGACACCCGTTTTTTCAGACATATTAATTGACAGCCAGCGTCCCATTCCGATACTCTGAACCAGAATTGTCTCTTCAACAAGCGGGGAGGTCAAAGGATTTCTGCAGATTACATCCTCAAATATATCCGATAGTTTCTCGAGACTGTTACTGTTAAAAATCTTTATCATACAAAAATATTCCCGCTGTATTAACAAAAATGAATAATCTTATTGCAAGATATACCTTGTTGGTTTATCTTGCAATAAGATTATATAAAAAGATTTTTATTGATTAAAAAACATGTTGGAATTTATCGGGAAAATATTTGTCATTTTCCATAATTTCTGATACTATTAAGTAATAAATTAAATCAGACGGGTAGTTATAATGAAAATGAAATCATATAAAACAGGTGTTCTGCTTTTTTTCTTTCTGCTTCCGGTGTATATTTACAGTCTGCCTATGTTTCCGGCGGAATTTTCCGCTGAATGGGTTTTTTCAATCTCAAATACTCTTGGAGCAAGCAAAGTGGTTTATGGCGTAAATGTAAACCGGAGCGGAAATTTCCAGTCTTCAAGCCCGGTATATAATTACTGGTACAGACCAAGCGGAAATAATCCCAGAAAAGTCACATATTTTGAAAATGAAAAAATGTACGGCATAAAACAGCAGAGAGTTGCAGGCTCTGAGGTGGAAATAATTCTGAAAGCATATGATGATATGCCGATTAAAATCAGACCTTCAGGAAATAAGGTTAAGGCCTATGTTTCATTTAACGGGAAAGAATATCAGCTTAAGTCTGTTTATGTAAACGCTGAAAGTGCAATGATCGGGTTAAAAGTTAAATCAGTATATCTGATTCTTGATGAAAACGGAAAGGAAATAAAGAAAAAGATCAGATGATCAGTTTTCGCAATTTTTTATGATTATTCAAATAATTCCGGAAGCTGACTGTTACTTCTTCATTAAGGGATCCCGAGCATTCCAGAAGTTTCCGGATATATTCCGGAGATAATGGGCATTTTCTCATTTCATTCCATGCTTTCCGGCAGGAATGTCTGTCTTTAAACCAGTCGCATTCCAGTGAATATCTTACAGGATTTGAAAATACATTATCTGAATTCATCCATTGCCTGTATTTGCGCCAGTAAAACTTTTTACTCGATGCTGAGTAGCTGTTGTAATTCTATCTCATGTAAATCAGTATTGAATAATCAGGAATTATTTCATACAGGTCAATAAACAGTTTTAATTTGGTGTGCGATAAACGCGGAAACGGCCTTAATTTATTGATGTTACTGCAAGCGGCATGAACGGGAGATGTATCAATTTCCTGACCGTCTGTTTCTGAACCGTAATCTGACGACATGTTATAATTTTTGATTTTATTAATCAGTTCGGAAGTTATTCCTTTCTCATTTTGCAGAACTATATCAGCTTTCATTTTATTAAATTTCCAAAATATAATAAAGTCAAAATAATATGTATTTTAAAAATCGCAATAAATAAAATTTCCGGCATAAAAAAACCCTGACCAGGTCAGGGTTTTATAGGATACCAATAAAGTTATATTATATTTCTTTTACAGAAATCGCTCTAGGTCCTTTTCCACTTTCTTCAGTTTCGAATTCTACTCTAGCGCCTTCTGCAAGTGTTTTAAATCCTTCTTTGTCAATACCTGTGTGATGTACGAAAATATCCTTTCCGTCGTTGCTCTGGATAAATCCATATCCTTTAGTTTCGTTGAACCATTTTACAGTACCTTCCTGCATGGTGTACTCCTTAAAAAAATTAATTATTATACGCAGAATTTTGCTTTTGAATATAGTACGAAATTGTTCTTTAGAATTACAGGACTAAAAGTAGGAGCTCCGGAAGACTTATTTACTTAACTATATTAAATTGCATTAAATAATGCGGTATTACTGTCAATTTAATTGTTAACATATTAATG